>DASTNM010000402.1:0-4627 GCA_035762745.1 Candidatus Polarisedimenticolia bacterium | reverse complement strand
TTCTTCGCCCGCCGGATCTCCGCCGGCGAGACGGCGGCCACCAGATCGCCGGGGTGATCGGCCACCACGCGATTCACGAGATCGATCAGCGCGAGCGCCTTGCGGGTCGCGCCGCCCGCCTCGGCGTAGGAGGCCGGCACGTAGACGGCGAAGAAGGGGGCGGTCAGCCCTCCCGCGCGGGCGCGCGGGATGTCGAAGTGCGCCGTCGCGCCGGGCCGCGCCACGTCGGCCCACTTCGTCGCCAGCGCGTACGGCACGTCCTCGTGCGTGTCGATGACGATGGCCTCCCGGTGCAGCCGCAACGCCCGCGCCGCGACCTCCTCCTCCGCGAGGCCGGAGGCGGCCGGCAGCGCCAGCAGCGTGATCAGTGCAGCCGCCACGACGAGGAAGGTGCGGTCGGGGTCCGACATGAAGGTCGAGATTGTAGCACCACGACCGGGGGCGTCGTGAGAGGATCGCCTCGCGTCCCGACGCACCGGGGAGGTCGACGATGCCGACCGCGCTCGCCGCAGACCTGACTCCCGATCCGGCCCTACGCCGGGCCCGCATCGACTGGGCGGCGCTGCTCCTCGGCCAGATCCTCTTCGTGGTGGTCATCGGCGTCGGCTGCGCCCGCGCCGGCCGGGAGAATCCGAGCCCCACCGGGACGCCGACGCCGTCCGCCGCCACGGGCGCGACGCCGGCCACGGTCCGATCCCCCGACGCACGCCACGTCGCCCTTTCGATCACGCCGCTGACCGAGCCGTTCCCCGCGCCCGCGCCCGGGAGCGTCGGCGAGACCAGCCTCGCCGGCGACACCATCGCCACGATCGACGACGGCGACTTCGCCTACCCGAGGCTGTCGCCGGACGGGTCGAAAGTCGCCTACTCGAGGGTCGTCGTGCAGGGGACCTTCGAGAACACCGAGGTCCTCGTTCTCGATCTCGCCACGCACAAGACGTCGACGCTTCTCGACGCCGCGGCGGCCGAGAAATATGCCACCTACAAGACGTTCGTCTACGCGCTCGCCTGGCCCGACCGCGATCATGTCCGCGCCAGCCTGAGCGACGGCGACGTCGACAGCACCCATCTCATCTTCGACGTCCACACCCGCGCGGCGACCGAACCGGCCCGCTCGGGGGAGGACGACGAGGAGATGCCTCCGCCCCTCTCACCGGAGCTCGCCCGGGCGCTCGAGCGCACCCGCGCCGTCGTGTCCGATCTTCCCGAGGAGGTCCTCGAAGGCGCTTTCCGCAACAACCCCATCCTGGTCGAGGACCGCGCGGTGATCCTGCAGAAGAGTTACGCGGGATACGACGAGAATGTCCTCCAGGTCGACTTCGCGAGCGCCTCGGCGACTCCCCTGGTCAGGCTCGCCGATGGGTCCGGCTGGCATTTGAAAGGAGGGATTCCGCTCGGGGAGACCGTCCTGTTCCTCCTGGAAGGAAAGTCGAAGTCCAACCTCTTCGCGCAGACCGGAGACAAGGTGAAGATCCTGGCCGAGCTGGCGGGCGCGCGGGGCGGGCCGCAACTGGAGCCGAAGTGGCGATCGCCCGGGAAGGCGATCTTCGAGATCAAGGCCCACGAGACCTACGAGCGTGGCGACAACCCCCTCTTCGTCTTCGACGGGAAGCGCCTGGCCCGGGTGACCGACTACGCCGAGCTCTACGACGCCGACATCGACGCGCCGGGGCGGACGATCGCCTTCTGCTATTGGAAGGGGGACGCCCGCCACATCGCCGTCAGAAGGCTGAAGGAGTGAATGTATCCGGGATCGGCGGCCCGGCGTTCGGATTGAACTTGCGGGCGTCGAGGCCGAGGAACTGCAGCAGCGTCGCGGCGACGTCGGCCTGGTGCACCGTCGGCGAGGGGGCGACCTCGCCCCGGTCGGGAGTGTCGGGCCCGATCACCGCCACCCAGATGTCCTCCGATCCCTCGATCCCCTCGTCGTGCTCGACCCAGTCGGAGGGGCGCACGCCGCGTCCGTGGTCGGTCGTGATGATGAGCGTGGTCCGGCCGCGGTAGAAGTCCGACGACTCCAGCGTCCGCCACAGATCGCCCAGGAAGTCGTCGAAGACCCGGATGTAGTCGAGCAGGCGATCGTAGCGGCGCGCGTGGGCCCAGTCGTCCGACTCACCGAGGGCGATGTAGAGCAGGCGCGGGCGATACTTCTTCAAGTACTCCAGCGCCAGGCCGGTTGTCACCGCATCGCTCCGCCCCTCCTCCCAGAGCGCCATGATCCGGTACTGCATGTCGCTCAGCCAGCGCATGCGCGGCGTGGCGATCGCGTCCGGCACTTTCTCGTATCCGGTGTTGGTGAAGAAGAGGTCGGGCCGGCTCGAGGAGAGCAGTCCGAAGTTCTCCCACGATCCGATCGTGGCGACGGCGGTGCGCCCGAGGTGCAGCTCGCGCTGCGCGAACTCGAGCACCGTCTGGTGCGGGTAGCGGATCGGATCGTTGCTCTTGACATCCGGCTGCGGCTGGCCGGTCAGGATCTCGGCGTAGCCGGGGGCCGAGAAGAGGAGCGGGTTGGTCACCGTGACGCGGCTCCCCTTCTCCTTGTCGCCGAGGACGATCCCCTTCGGAGCGAGCGTGCCCCAGAAGAACGGCAGCAGCGCCCGCCGCCGCTCCTCCGCCGTCGGGCGCCAGAAGCGCGAGCGCGCCCTCTCGAGGTCGTAGATCCCCGACTGCTTCTCCTTGTCGGAGACGACCGGGTCCATGCCTGCGAACATCTCCTGAATCCGGAACCCGTCGACGGTGATCAGGATGACGTTCCCCGTGCGTCGCGGCGCCGGGCGCGGCACTGCGGGCGCGGCGCGGAGGGGGCTCAGCCCCGCGACGCCGAGGAGGCTTGCGCCGAGGATCGCCGCCACGCGTCGGGCCGTTCGCGCCGCTCGCGGCGCCGCATGGCGGAAGGAGACCGGGGTCACGCCCGCGCCCCGCGCGCCGGCACCCGTCTTAGAGCCCGACCGGGCGCCGTCCGCCCCGACGCGGCCCGTGGGGCACGCCCGTCGGCGCGCCCCGCGCGCTTCTTCGAACGCCCCTCCTGCAGCTCGCGCAGCGTCAGGTCGACGCGCGCCAGCCCCCGCAGCGTGTAGTCGATGTCGTAGCCGTAGCCGATCCGGAGGTACTTGCCGATCCCGAAGTGCCCGCCGGGCATGATCAGCACCGACCGCTCCCGGCGCAGTCTGTCGAAGAGCGCCACCGAGGCGATCGGCAGGTCGTAACGCACCAGGGCGATCGCCCCGGCCAGCGGCGGGATGTAGGTGAAGAGATCGCCGTGCGAGTGGATCCACCCCTCCAGCCGCGGCAGGTTGCGGCGGATGATCGCCCGGGTCCGCTCGAAGATCGCCTCGCGCCGCGCCGGCTCCATGACGATCGACGCGAGATGGTCCGACAGGAGCGTCGGCGTCAACGTGGTGTAGTCCTGGTACGACCAGAGCCGGGCGATCGTCTTCGCCGGCCCCACCGCCCAGCCGATCCGCAGCCCCGGCAGCCCGAACGCCTTGGAGAGCCCCGAGGTGACGATCACCTTGTCGTAGCGCCCCCAGAAGGTCGGAGACAGCGGCCCGGCCACCTCCGCCCCGCGGTAGATCTCGTCGGCCACGATCCAGGCGTTCACGCGGCGCGCGGCCCGGATGATCTCCTCCATCTCCGCCCCGGTCAGGACGCCGCCGCTCGGGTTGTTCGGGTTGGTGACCAGGATCAGGCGCGTCCTCTTCGTCACGGCGCGGCGCAGGCTGTCGGTGTCGAGCGCCCAGCGCATCGCCCCTCCCTCGCGATGCTCGACCAGGTGGTAGGGATCGGCCTGGCTGCCGTAGGCGCGCGCCAGTCCCCAGGCCTGCATGTAATTCGGGAGCATGACGGCGGCCCGGTCCCCCTTCTCGAGCAGCGCCCAGAAGGTGGTGTAGTTCGCCTTCGATCCGCCGCTGGTCACCAGCACGTTGTCGCGCGTGGCACCGGCATAGAACTGGGCGATTCGATCGCGCAGCCGCTTCGACCCGTTCGACGGCGGGTACTTCAGGCTGAGCGCGCCGAGGGCCGCCGGGTCCTCGACCCCCGCGAGCAGCTCCTCGACCTTGAGCGGCAGGACACCGCTCTCGGAGAGGTTGAACTCGACCTCGTCCTCGAAGACGCTCTGGGTCCTCTCCATGTGGAAGGGATCGATGCGCATCAGGCTCCTCTCGTGGCCTCGCGGCCTTGCGCCCGGGTGGCGGCGCGCCCTACCATCTGCCTGGACTCCGGGGGGAGCCGCGGGCGCGGACGGGGCATTTGGCGGAGGGAGCAGGATTCGAACCTGCGGGGGGTCGCCCCCCAACGGTTTTCAAGACCGCCGCCTTAAACCGCTCGGCCATCCCTCCGGACGGTCATTATAAGGGTGGAACCGGTGCCGGTGCGTCCGACGTGAGCCAGCCGGTCGACCTGATCGGGCCGCTGGTGGTCCTGCTGGGGGTCGCCTGCGCGGTCCTGTTCGTGCTGACCCGCCTGCGGCTGCCGCCGGTGGTCGGCTATCTCTGCTCGGGCGTCCTGCTCGGGCCGCACGTCCTCGGGCTCATCCGCAAGAGCGACGCGGTGTCGACGCTGGCCGAGATCGGCGTCATGCTGCTGATGTTCACGCTCGGGCTCGAGTTCGACACGCGCTACTTCC
>DASTNM010000401.1:0-2252 GCA_035762745.1 Candidatus Polarisedimenticolia bacterium | reverse complement strand
GCTGGCCCGGCACGAGCGCTCGGCCCTCTCCGGCAACCTGCAGGAGAAGATCGCCGGCGCGGTCGTGGTCAAGGCGTTCCACCAGGAGGCGGCCGAGGAGCAGCTGGTCACGGGGCAGACCGGGCGGCTGCGCGACTGGCTGATCGCCAAGGCGCGGGTCGGCGGGCGGCTGACCGCCCTGGCGAACGTCGCGGTGGCCCTCGGCGGGGCGCTGGTCCTCTGGATCGGCGGCGGCATCGTCCTCGACGGCGGCCTGACCAAGGGGGGGCTGATGGCCTTCTACGCCCTGGCCGCCATGCTCTTCCCGCCGCTCCGGCGGCTGGCTCGCACCAACGAGACCTACCAGGCGGCGCGCGTGTCGCTCGACCGGATCCTCGACTTCCTCGACGAGACCGAGCCGCTGAAGGAACGGACCGGCACGCGCGAGCTGCGCGTCACGAAGGGGAGCGTCCGCTTCGACGACGTGCGCTTCTCGTACACCCCGGGGGTGCCGGTGCTGCGCGGCATCGACCTGGAGGTGGATGGGGGCCAGGTGGTGGCGCTGGTCGGGCCGAACGGCGCCGGCAAGACGACACTCCTCAGCCTGCTGCCGCGCTTCATCGAGCCGGACGGCGGCTCGGTGCGGATCGACGGCCAGGATCTGCGCGACCTGACCCTCGCCTCCCTGCGCCGCCAGATCGGCATCGTGACCCAGGAGCCGTTCCTCTTCTCCGGGACGATCGAGGCGAACATCCGCTACGGCCGGCCCGAGGCGACCGAGGAGGAGGTCTGGCTGGCGGCGCGCGTCGCCAACGCCTTCGACTTCATCGGCGCCCTGCCGGAAGGGTTCCGGACCGAGGTCGGCGAGCGGGGCCAGCGCCTGAGCGGCGGGCAGGTCCAGAGGATCGCCCTCGCGCGGGCGGTCATCAACAACCCGCCGCTGCTGATCCTGGACGAGGCGACCTCGGCGGTCGACGCCGAGTCGGAGAGGCTGATCCGCGAGGCGCTGCTGCGTCTGATGCAGGGCCGGACCACCTTCGTGATCGCCCATCGCATCTCGACCGTGCAGCGCGCCGATCGGATCCTGGTGATGGACGGCGGACGGATCGTGGAGGAGGGCCGGCACGAGACCCTGTTCCACAGCAACGGACTCTACACACGCATTTGCAGGGAGCAGCTGCTGCTCGAAGGGATCGTCTCATGAGCCTCTTGAAACGCTGCACGCACGTTCTCATTCTCCCGCTTTTGGCGCTTCTGATTCATGGAGATGCGTCGGCCGCCGTCGTCTCGCTCACCGGGAAGGTCACCGACTGCACGCCGACCTGCCAGAACGGTGCCGGGATCTTCGGCGTGCAGATCGGCTTCGTCGAGTCCTGCACCGGCCAGCCCGCCGGGGCGATCAACAACATCACCTCCTCGACCGGGGCGTTCCAGACCACGGTCGCCGCGGGCATCTACGACGTCGAATTCACCCCGCCGCTCGGGAGCCCCTACACCGCCTACCGGCTGCGCGACTTCGACCTGACGGCGAGCCGGACGCTGGCGCCGATCGGGCTGCCCACCGGTGTCGTGGTCTCGGGGCGGGTGACCGACGCCGCCGGGGTCGGCGTCGCCGGCACCTTCGTGCACTTCTATCCGCCCGGGTCGAGCGACCGGACCTTCACCGTGCGCGACAAGACCGACGCCTCGGGGAACTACAGCGTGGTGGTCGCGGCGGGAACCTATGACGTGAAGTACGGGCCGCCTCTCCCTACACTTTCTCTCCCCACACCATTCCTTGCCCTGGTCCGTCCCTCGGTCTCCATCTCGACGAACGCCGCGCTGCCGACCGCGGTCCTCGGAGCCGGACTGCTGGTGAGCGGCACCGTCCTCGACGGCTCCGGCGCCAGCCGGCCGGTCATCAACGTCAACCTCGACGCGATCGACACGGTGACGGGGCAGTCGCTCTTTCTGTCGCACGACCGCAGCGACCTCAACGGACTCTACAGCCTGGCGATCCCTCCCGGCACCTATCGCTTCGAATACAAGCCGGAGAAATGCCCCCTTTCCGCCGTCCACCTCCTGCCGCAGGATTCCGGCGCCTTCCCCGTGGCCGCCGACCTGACGCTGCCGACCGTCACGCTGGCGCCCGGGGCCCTGGTGCGCGGTGTCGTGACCGACACGCGCAGCACGCCGGTTTTCGATGTCAACACCGGCTGGCTCATCGAGAACCCTCCCAACAGCGGAACCTACACGCCGGTTCTCACCGTCGACGACCACACCAACGCCTCGGG
>DASTNM010000400.1:0-11168 GCA_035762745.1 Candidatus Polarisedimenticolia bacterium | reverse complement strand
CAAACGGATCTCCCGGCATGGTAAGGTACGGCGCGTATGGTACCCCGACCTCGGCGGCAGGAACACCGGCCAGATCATTTTCACTCCGCCCTCCTCGCCGCCGCCGCGTCGATCGACCGGCCGCTCTCGGTCGGCGAGGCGGGCGCGCTCACGACCCACTTCCGGCTTCTCGGTGAGTGGAGCCGCCGGATGAACCTGACCGGTCTCAAGGATCAGGAGTCGATTCTAAGGCGTCATTTCCTCGAGCCGATCGCGGCAGCCGACCTCCTGGAGAATGGTGGGCGGCTCATCGACCTCGGATCGGGGAACGGCTTTCCCGCCATCCCGCTCAAGGTGCTGCGCCCCAATCTCGACCTGATCCTCGTCGAATCGTCCGAGAAGAAGTCGGCCTTCCTGTGGGCCGTGCTGCGAGAAATCGGCCTGCGCGGATCGCGCGTCCTGACCCGGCGCGTCGACTCGGCCGCCGACCTCTCCGACCTCCTGCCCTGCCGCTACCTGACCTTCCGCGCCGTCCGGGGGCAGGATCTGCTCCGAGGAGAGGCAGGGCCGGTGCTCGAACCCGGTGGGAAGGCGCTCCTCTTCCTGTCGGACTCCGACGCCGAGGCGCTGGGGGAGACTCCGATCCCGGGCCTGCGACGGACCGAGACCCGACCGCTGCCTTCGGGGCCGCGATCGGTGGTTGTCGTGCTTGAGCCGGTTATGTGACCGAGGAGGGCCCCCTGTTCCACGTGGAACACCCCCCCGGGAGCGACGAGCGGGGAGGCAAACCGGATCGCTCCCCGAGTCCCCCCGGAGGGGGTGTTCCACGTGGAACATTCCGGGACGGAGCGGGCGCTCTGTGTTAACCTTCCCGCCATCCATGGGACACGTCAGCGCCATCGCGAACCAGAAGGGGGGGGTCGGCAAGACCACGACGGCGGTCAGCCTGGCGGCGGCGCTGGCGATCGCCGAGCGGTCCACGCTCCTCGTCGATCTCGATCCGCAGGCCTCGTCGACCAAGGGGCTCGGGTTGCAGCCGGGTCCGGCGGGAGACATGTACGGCGTGATGTCGGGGGAGGTCGGGCTCGAGGATGTGCTGGTGCCGACGGAGCTCGAGTTCCTGTCGGTGGCGCCGGCCGGTCGCGACCTGGTCGGCACCGAGGTCGAGCTCGTGGGGGAGAAGGGGCGGGAGTACCGCCTGAAAGAGGCGCTGGCGCCGATCCGGGATCGCTTCCGCTATATCCTGATCGACTGCCCCCCGTCGCTCGGTCTCCTGACGGTCAACGCGCTGGCGGCGGCCGACGGGATCCTGATTCCTGTGCAGTGCGAGTACCTCGCTCTCGAGGGGGTCTCGGAGCTGGTTGCGACCCTGTCGCGTATTCAGGGGGGGCTGAACCCCGGGCTCGAGATCGATGGGGTGCTGCTGACGATGTTCGACGAGCGGACGAACCTGGCGCGACAGGTGGTGGCCGACATCCGCGCCCACTTCAAGGAGAAGGTCTACCGGACGGTGGTGCCGCGTAACGTCCGGCTGGGCGAGGCCCCCAGCTTCGGCAGGCCGATCATGCTGTATGACATACGCTCCAAGGGGGCCGAGTCGTATCTCGACCTGGCCCGCGAGGTGATCCGACGCCATGAAAAGACAAGCTCTCGGCAAAGGGCTGAGCAGCCTCATCCCTGAGCCGGTCCTGGAGAAGCCCGGCGCCGGCCTGTTGATGCTCGACGTCGACCGGATCCAGCCGAACCGTTATCAGCCGCGGACCGATTTCACCGGGCTGGACGGGCTCGTCAGCTCGATCCGCGAGAACGGCATCGTGCAGCCGGTGATCGTCAGGCAGGAAGCGGACGGCTTTCAACTGATCGCCGGAGAGCGGCGCTGGAGAGCGGCGCAGCTCGCCGGGATGCACCGGATCCCGGCCATCGTTCGCAAGGTCGCCGACGATCGTCTGCTCGAGATCGCCCTCATCGAGAACATCCAGCGCAAGGAGCTGAACCCGATCGAGGAGGCGAAGGCGTACGAGGTGCTCCTCAACGGGATGAAGCTGTCGCAGGGAGAGGTGGCCAGGCGGGTCGGTCGCGATCGATCGTCGATATCCAACTCGTTGAGATTATTGAAGTTACCTGAGAAGATTCAGGATCTCGTCAAGGCTGGGATCGTCTCGATAGGCCACGCGAAAGTGATCATGGCAATTCCGGACGCCGGGACCCAAATTAAGCTCGCGGACGAGGTGGCGCGCGCCCTCCTCTCGGTGCGTGAGACCGAAGCGCGCGTGGCCGGTCTGCTCCGTCGCCCCGGCGGAAGGGATCGCGCAGCCTCCGGTGCCGGCGCGGGGGTGGACGATCCGAACGTCAGGGCGGCGGAGGACCGGCTTTGCCGGGCGCTGGCGACCAAGGTGCGGATCAACAAGAAGGGCAAGCGCGGCCGAATCGAGATCGAGTTCTACTCGGACGAGGAGCTGGACAGGCTGTTCGGTTTCCTGGTGAAGGCGGAGAAGGGGCACTGACGCGCGTCGGCCGCCCCGACCCGCGGCGCCTGCGGGAGGGCCGGAGACGATGAAGGGAGGGTTCGTGATGCCGTTCAGCAAGGAAAGCCTCTTGAAGGATCACGTGGTCCAGGACGACATCAGCGGCTTTCTCGCCGAGGGGACGGAGATCCAGGGCGAGATTCGCTTTCGCGACGTCCTGCGCGTCGACGGCAAGATCAAGGGGAAGGTGATCTCCGAGAAGGAGCTGGTGGTCGGCGAGAACGGCGAAGTGGAGGCCGACGTCGACGTCGGCATCCTGTCGGTCAGCGGCAAGGTGACCGGCAACATCCACGTCAAGGAGAAGATGGAGATCCACCCGAAGGGGCGCGTCGTCGGTGAGCTGACCCTGGAGAAGCCGAACCTGGTGATTCACGAGGGGGGAGTCTTCGAAGGGAACATCGACATGAACGCCGGCAAGCGGAAGGAGAGCCGCGACTCTGCCGACAAGGAGGCGGAAGTCGAGCAGATCCGGCGTCACTCCAGCACCAACTGACGGCCCCGGGCCAACGCCTCGTTGGCCCTCCACCCGCACCGGCCCGCAGACCGGCCCGACCACTTCGTCCACGCCCCGCGCGCGTTTGACAGTTCCGCAATGCGTGTGCTACTTTTCGCCCTCCTCTGAGTCACCAGGGGAGACTGTGTAAGGGGACCCCGGCGGCGCCAGGGAAAGCGAGGCGGTCGCGGGGTTTTTTGATCCCCCCCGGCGCGCCTCCTGTCCGGACCGCCGGCCCTTCCTGCAGGGAGCGCAAGCGTGCAGCGGCTCGCCGTGGCGAGGAGGTACGCCAGGGCCCTGGCCGACGTGGCCGGAGGCAGGGATCCGGGTCGGCTCGACAAGGTGGCCGTCGACCTGTCGCTGGCCGCCGAGGTGCTCGGGCATGATCCGCGCCTGACGCGTTTCTTCTCCGATCCTTCCGTGCCGCGCCAGGAAAAAGATGCGACGATCGACACGCTGGTCCGCAAGGCGAAGATCGGGGAGATCACCCGCGGCTTTCTCGGCGTGCTGATCGAGAACCGCCGGCTCACCAGCCTCGCGGCGATCGCCCGGGCGTTCGAGGCGGTGCGTGACGAGAGGCTCGGGATCGTGGCCGTCGAGGCCGCGACGGCGGTGCCGCTTTCGGCGGCGGACTTGAAGCGGCTGCGGGCGTCGCTTCAGACGATGACCGGCCGTGATGTGAGGCTGCGTCACAGCGTCGAGCCCGATCTCCTGGGCGGAGCGCGCACGCGCATCGGGTCGAAGGTCTACGACGGCACCCTCAGGCGGCAGCTGGAGATCCTGCGCGCGCGCCTGGCGGCGACCCACTAGGAGCCCGGGGGATCCCGCGACGGGCGGGGAGCGGGGCGGCCAGGGCGGACGAGCTTCGGGAAACGACAGGCAGGGGGGATCGCATGGCGGAGATCAAGGCGGACGAGATCGCGAGCGTCCTGAGGCAGCAGATCGAGGGGTTCAAGGGCGGCGTCGACGTCACCGAGGAGGGGACCATCATCTCGGTCGGCGACGGCATTGCCCGCATCTACGGCCTCGAGAACTGCATGGCGGGCGAGCTGCTGCAACTGCCGCACGGTGTCTTCGGGATGGCGCTGAATCTCGAGGAGGAGTCGGTCGGGGCGGTGCTCCTGGGCGAGTTCGTGAAGATCAAGGAAGGGGACACGGTGCGCCGCACCGGCCGGATCATGGAAGTCCCCGTCGGCGAGGCCCTCGTCGGGCGCGTCGTCAACCCGCTCGGCCAACCCCAGGACGGCAAGGGCGCGATCGTCACCGACCGGATGGGGCCGCTCGAGCGGATCGCCCCCGGCGTCGTCGACCGGCAGCCGGTCAAGGAGCCGCTGCAGACCGGCATCAAGGCGATCGACGCCATGATCCCGATCGGGCGCGGACAGCGCGAGCTGATCATCGGCGACCGGCAGACCGGCAAGACCGCCATCGCCCTCGACACCATCCTGAACCAGAAAGACTCGGGCGTCATCTGCATCTACGTCGCCATCGGCCAGAAGCGCTCGACCATCGCGCAGGTGGTCAAGGCGTTGGCGGAGGCGGGGGCCATGGCGTACACGATCGTGGTCAGCGCCTCGGCCTCCGAGCCGGCCACGGTGCAGTACATCGCGCCGTACGCCGGCTGCGCCATGGGGGAGTTCTTCCGCGACAGCGGCCGGCACGCCCTGGTGATCTACGACGACCTGAGCAAGCATGCCGCCGCCTACCGCGAGATCTCGCTGCTGCTGCGGCGGCCGCCCGGCCGCGAGGCGTTCCCCGGGGACGTCTTTTACCTGCACTCGCGCCTGCTGGAGCGCGCCGCCAAGCTGAGCGATGAGCTGGGGGGTGGCTCGCTGACCGCGCTGCCGTTCATCGAGACACAGGCGGGCGACGTGTCGGCCTACATCCCGACCAACGTGATCTCGATCACCGACGGTCAGATCTACCTGGAGGGGGACCTCTTCTTTTCGGGGATCCGCCCGGCCGTCAATGTCGGCCTGTCGGTCAGCCGCGTCGGCGGCAACGCGCAGATCAAGGCGATGAAGCAGGTCGCCGGGACGCTGCGCCTCGATCTGGCGCAGTACCGCGACATGGCGGCCTTCGCGCAGTTCGGATCGGACCTCGACAAGGCGACGCAGGCGCAGCTGGCGCGCGGCCAGCGCCTGACCGAGCTCCTGAAGCAGGGGCAGTTCAAGCCGCTGCCGGTCGAGAAGCAGGTGATCGCCCTGTACGCCGGGGCCAACGGCTATCTCGACGACATCGAGGTGCACCAGGTGCGATCGTTCGAGGAGGCGCTGCACCGCCACCTGGACACCGCCGGTCGCCCGGCGGCGCGCAAACTCCTGGAGAGGAAGGCCCTGGACGACGAGGTGAAGGCCGAGCTCAAGAAGATGCTCGATGCCTTCAAGACCGACTTCAAGGCAAAGGTGGCCGCCGCCTGAGGCGGCGGGCGACCCGGGGAACGGCATGGCCAGCGTGCGCGACTTCCGGACCCGCATCCGGAGCGTCAAGAGCACCCAGCAGATCACCCGCGCGATGAAGCTCGTGTCGGCGGCCAAGCTGCGCCGCGCCCAGGAGCGGATCGTCTCGGCCCGCCCCTACGCCCGGAAGATGCTGGAGGTGCTCTCCTCTCTGGCGGCGCGCGCCAACCCGGATCGGCACCCCCTCCTGGCGCGGCGCCCCGAGGAACGGGTCGTCGTGGTCGTGATGACGGCCGACCGGGGGCTGTGCGGCTCGTTCAACACCAACATCCTGAACCGCGGCCGGGCGCTCCTCGACGACCTCCGGGGTCGCGAGGTGCGGGTCGACGTCATCGGGCGCAAGGCGCGCGACTGGTTCCGCCACCGCGACTACCCGCTGCGACGGGTGCTGGTCGATGTCTTTCGCGGCGTGCGCCTGGAGCACGCGCGCGATATCGCCAAGAACCTCACCGACGCCTTCTGCGGGAGGGAGATCGACGCCGTGCACCTGGTCTACAACGAGTTCAAGTCGGCCATCCAGCAGCGGGTGGTGGTCGAGCCGCTGCTGCCGATTCCGCGCGCCGTCTTCGGCGCCGGGGCGTTCGCAGGCGAGCCCGGGTCGCCAGGAGCGGACACGACCGGCCTCGATTACCTCTACGAGCCGGGGGACGCCCAGCTGTTCGAGACGCTCCTGCCGAAGCACGTCGAGATCCAGGTCTACCGGGCGCTCCTGGAGTCGTCGGCCGCCGAGCAGGGGGCGCGCATGTCGGCGATGGACAACGCCACGCGCAACGCCGAGGAGATGATCGCCTCCCTGACGCTGCAGATGAACAAGAGCCGTCAGGCCTCGATCACCAAGGAGATCCTGGAGGTCGTCAGCGGTGCCGAGGCGCTGAAGTGAGGCCCGAGGCCTCCATTGCCTGAGGGGGCGGGCGAGGCACGCGTGCGGGGCGCCGCGCCGTGAGGACGCGGCTGCGACCGGGGGAGGAGGTGGCGGCGGTTGTGCGCCGGCACTGGATCGTCCTCGCCGGACCGGCGGCGCTGATGCTGTTCCTCGTCGGCTGCCTGGCGGCCGCCTTCTTCATCCGGCGGCCCGGGGTCGTGCCGGCGGCCGGCGCCCTGTGCGCGGCGTCGGCGCTCTGGACGCTGTGGCGCTGGCTCGACTGGCGCTGCGATCTGTGGGCGACCACGTCGCACCGGGTGATCGACGAGTCGGGGGTGCTGGCCGTGCGCATGGTCGACACCCCGCTCGACACGATCAACAACGTCATGGTCGAGCAGCCGTTCTGGGGCCGGGTGATGGGGTACGGGACGGTGAACATCCAGACGGCTGCCGAGTCGGGGTCGATGACGATCCTGGACGTCGCCGGTCCGCAGGAGCTGCGCGAGACGATCCTGGACCTCAAGGAGCGTCACCGCGAGAACCTGGCGGCCCGCCAGGCGGCACCGATCGCGGCGGCGCTCAGGGCCGGGGCGGCGGCCGGCGCGGGCGCGGCCCCGGGCGGCGGAGCGGTCGCCGCGGAGGGCGCGGCGGCTGCGGGGACCCGGGAGTGCCCGTACTGCGCGGAGACGATCAAGGCGAGGGCGACGGTCTGCCGTTTCTGCGGCCGGAGCCTCTGACGACACGGATGTGAGCAGCCCGTAAGGAGCGAGTCGATGAACGCAGGAAGGGTGGCCCAGATCATCGGACCGGTGGTGGACGTCGAGTTCACGGAGGAGAACCTTCCCCCGATCTACAACGCCTTGCGAATCACGAGCGAGGGGTTCGACGTCCCCGTGCCGATCGACGTGACGGTCGAGGTGCAACAGCACCTGGGCGAGGGGCGCGTGCGCTGTGTCGCCATGGAGCCGACCGACGGGATGGTGCGCGGCATGCCGGCCGGCGACACCGGGGCGCAGATCCAGGTGCCGGTCGGCAACGAAGTGCTGGGGCGCGTGATCAACGTGCTCGGCAGGCCGGTGGACAAGATCGGTGTGATCAAGGCGAAGCAGGTGCTCCCGATCCACCGTGAGGCCCCGTCGTTCGAGGCGCAGAACACCGAGATGCAGATGTTCGAGACCGGAATCAAGGTCGTCGATCTGCTCGAGCCGTACCTCAAGGGGGGCAAGACGGGGCTGTTCGGGGGCGCCGGCGTCGGCAAGACGGTCCTCATCCAGGAGCTGATCCACAACGTCGCCTTGAAGCACGGCGGCGTGTCGGTCTTCGCCGGGGTGGGAGAGCGGACGCGCGAGGGGAACGACCTGTGGCTCGAGATGAAGGAGTCAGGGGTCCTCGGCAAGACGGCGCTGGTCTACGGCCAGATGACGGAGCCGCCCGGGGCGCGGCTGCGGGTCGGCCTGACCGGCCTGACCGTGGCGGAATACTTCCGCGACTTCGAGGGACAGGATGTGCTCCTGTTCATCGACAACATCTTCCGCTTCACCCAGGCGGGCTCGGAGGTGTCGGCGCTTCTCGGCCGCATGCCGTCGGCGGTCGGCTACCAGCCGACGCTGGCGACCGAGCTGGGCGAGCTCCAGGAGAGGATCACCTCGACCGTGAAGGGATCGATCACCTCCGTCCAGGCGATCTACGTTCCGGCCGACGATTACACCGATCCGGCGCCGGCGACCACCTTCGCGCACCTCGACGCCTCGACCAACCTGTCGCGCAAGATCTCCGAGCTGGGGATCTACCCGGCGGTCGACCCGCTGGCCTCGACCTCGCGCATCCTCGACCCGCGTGTGGTCGGCGATGAGCACTACGAGGTGGCGCGGGCCGTGCAGGGGGTCCTGCAGCGGTACAAGGACCTGCAGGACATCATCGCCATCCTCGGCATCGACGAGCTGTCGGAGGAGGACAAGCTGACGGTGGCGCGGGCGCGCAAGATCCAGCGCTTCCTGTCGCAGCCGTTCTTCGTGGCCGAGCAGTTCACCGGCCTGAAGGGGAAGTACGTGCCGATCGCCGAGACCGTCCGCGGCTTCAAGGAGGTCGTCGAGGGGAAGCACGACGACCTGCCGGAGCAGGCCTTCTATCTCGTGGGCGGCATCGAGGAGGCGATCGAAAAGGCCCGCAAGATGAAGCAGGCCGCCTGAGGCCACGATGCTCCCTGACTCGCTCCGCCTGGAAGTCGTGACACCCGAGAGGCGCGTGGTCGCCGAGGTGGTCGACGAGGTCGTGCTCCCCGGAAGCCAGGGGTACCTCGGCGTCCTGCCGGGTCACACGCCGCTTTTGACCGACCTCGCCATCGGACAGATCATGTACCGCCGGGGAAAGCAGAAGCACTACCTGGTGGTCGCCTGGGGCTTCGTCGAGGTCCTGCCCGACCGGGTCAACGTGCTGGCCGAGATCGCCGAGCGCGACGATGAGATCGACAGCGATCGCGCCCAGAAGGCACGGGGGCGGGCGATCGCGCGCCTGCAGGGAAAGGACCCGGACACCGACTTCAAGCGGGCCCAGGTGGCGCTGGAGAAGGCCCTGATCCGGCTCCAGGTGGCCCAGCAGGCCGGGCCGCGCGAGCCGTCCTGATCCGGACGACCTCGCGGGTCAGCCGCGGCGCGCCACGGGTCCACGGCGCTGAAGCATGAGCAAAGAGGCGCGCCCTCAGCTCTCCGTCGTCATCCCCGCCTACAACGAGGAGGCCCGGATCCGCGACAGCCTGGCAGGCCTCGTCACGCACCTGGCGGGGCTCCAGGGGGGCGCGGAGATCCTGGTGGTCGACGACGGCAGCACCGACGGCACGGCGGCGATCGCCCTGGAGTTCGCCCGCCGCCCGGTCCCGTCGACAGTCGTCTTCCGTATCCTGTCGAACGGGCGGAATCGCGGCAAGGGATACAGCATCAAGCACGGCGTCCTGTCGGCGGCGGGAGAGTTCCTGCTGCTGACCGACGCCGACCTCTCCACCCCGATCGAGGAGCTGCCACGTCTGCTGCGCCCCGTGGCGGAGGAAGGGTACGGCATCGCCATCGGGTCACGCGGCATGGTCGCCTCGCGTCTGGAGAACCGCCAGCCTCCCTTCCGGGAGATGATGGGAGTCTGCTTCAACCGCCTGGTGCGCTGGGTGACCGGGCTCGAGCATCAGGACACGCAATGCGGCTTCAAGGTGATGCGGCGCGAGGAGGTGCTGCCGCTGTTCCGGGGAGCGCGCGTCGAGCGCTTCGCCTACGACGTCGAGATCCTGTACCTGGCGCGCAAGACCGGAGTGCGTGTGATCGAGGTGCCGGTCACCTGGCGGCACGCACCGGGATCGAAGGTGAACGCGCTGCGCGATTCGTTCGACATGCTGAAGGACGTCCTGCGCATCGTGCTGCGCGACCGGCGCGGGGGGTATGGGACTCTCGGCCGCACCCCCGCTCCGCCGGCCGGGACGAGGCCGGCGGACGCCGCTCCGCCCCGGACGGGAGGCCGGCCGTGAGCGCGGTCCTCCGGCCCCGGCGGGCGGTCGAGACGGTGACGCGCCTGAAGCGGCGCGGGCGGGTCGTCGTCTTCACCAACGGCTGCTTCGACCTGCTGCACGTCGGGCACCTCGTTCTGCTCGAGACGGCGCGCTCTCTCGGGGACGTGCTCGTGGTCGGCGTCAACACCGATCGCTCGGTACGGCGGATCAAGGGGCCGGGCCGGCCGATCGTGCCGCTCGCCGAGAGGATGGAGATGCTCGCGGCGCTCCGCGCGGTCGACTACGTCGTGCCGTTCGACGCTCCGACGCCCGCCCGGCTGATCCAGGCGCTGCGGCCGGACGTCCTGGTCAAGGGAGGCGATTACCGTCCCGCGCAGATCGTCGGGCGTGACACGGTGGAGGCCGGGGGAGGCCGCGTGGTGGTCGTGCCGCTGCGGCGCGGGCACTCCACATCGGGTCTGATTCACCGGGCGCTGCGACGGGGGGCGGCGCATTGATCACGGCGTTGCGATCGGTCGTCGATCTCCCGCGACGGGACGGCGCCCTGGCCGCCGCCCTCGAGCCCCTCGGAGGCGCCGCGGGGCGGGTCAACCTCGGCGGGCTCAACCCCCCGGCGGCCGCCCTTCTGCTGGCCTCCCTGCTCGATCGCGCTCGCGGCGGCAAGCTGATCCTCCTTGTCCCGGGAGAGAAAGAGGCCGAGCCGTTCCGCTCGGATCTCACCTTCGCCCTCTCGGCACTGCGCTCCGGCGGGCGCGTCCTCTCCTTCCCCTCGCTCGAGGCCGATCCGTACCAGGAGCTGGAGCCGCATCTGAGCGTGGCCTGCGAGCGGGTGCAGGCGTTGCGCGCCCTGCGCGAGCCGGGCGAGGCGATCGTCGTGGCGCCGTCCCGGGCGCTGATCTATCCGCTGGCGCCGCCGGCGATCTTCGACGTCTACCGGTTCGATCTGTCGCAGGGACAGGCCCTGCGCCCCGATGACCTCTCGGAGTACCTCCTGGGGGCCGGCTATCTGAGGACCGATCTGGTCTCGGGCATGGGGGAGTTCTCGCGCCGGGGCGGGATCATCGATTTCTTTCCACCGCAGGCGGCGGGCGCGGTGAGGGTGGAATTCTGGGGCGAGGAGGTCGAATCGCTGCGTGCCTTCGACCCGCAGACGCAGCGCTCGACGGCGCGCCTGGAGCGGGCGACGATCCCGCCGGTTCGGGAGTATCCCTGGGATGCCGCGGCGCTGGAAGGGCTGCAGGCCGCCCTGCGGGGCCGCCAGGGGAGACGCCGGGAGGCCGGCGCGACGGCCGCGCTCCTGGCCGCACCCGACGAACTCGCCCTGCGGCTCGAGGCGCTCGCCGCCGGACGGACCTTCCCC
>DASTNM010000399.1:0-4460 GCA_035762745.1 Candidatus Polarisedimenticolia bacterium | reverse complement strand
GCCGCGGCGGCAGGCCTCGAGGAGGGTCGACCCCTCCGGCACCCGCACCGGTCGTCCGTCGATGCTCAGATCGACGAGGCGCGGGCTTTGGGTGGATGAGGCGCCGCTCACGTCCGTCCTCCCTCGATCAGCCCGAGCTTTGCGAGCGCCGACTGCACGGCGGCCGAGGCGGTCTGCCCCAGACCGCAGATCGAGGCGTCACGCATCGCCTGGCCGATCTCCGACAGGAGCAGCAACTCCTCCGACGCCGGCCGCGCGGCGCCGCCGCGCGCCAGGCGCGCGAGCAGCTCCTCCTGCCGCACCGTCCCGACGCGGCAGGGAACGCACTGGCCGCACGACTCGTCGCGGAAGAAGGCGGCGATGCGCCGCACGATGTCCCACAGGTCGGTCGTGTCGTCGAGGGCGAGCACCACGCCCGACCCGAGGCTGGCGCCGATGGCGCGGGTCCCCTCGAAGGTCAGCGGCACGTCGAGCTCCGCCGGCGTGACGAAGGCGCCGGCGGCGCCGCCGAGCAGCACCGTCCGCAGCGCACGGCCGCCCGCCACGCCGCCCGCCAGGTCGAGAAGCGCGCGCAGCGTCGTGCCGAAGGGGACCTCGTAGAGGCCCGGGCGCTTCACGTGCCCGGAGAGACAGAAGAGCTTGGTGCCGGTGGAGGCGGCGGTGCCGACGGACGCGAAGGCCGGCCCCCCCTCGCGCAGCACCTCGAGGACGTTCGCCAGGGTCTCGACGTTGTTGACCACGGTCGGCTTGCCGAAGAGGCCGGCCTGTGTCGGGAAGGGGGGCTTGTTGCGCGGCTCTCCTCGAAACCCTTCGATCGAGTTGAAGAGAGCCGTCTCCTCGCCGCAGATGTAGGCCCCGGCGCCGCGCCGCACTTCGACTTCGAAACGGAAGCCGTGGCCCATCACGTCCTGGCCGAGAAGACCTCGCCCACGCGCCTCCAGGATGGCGCCCTGCAGCCGCTCGGCCGCCAGCGGGTACTCGCCGCGCACGTAGAGATAGGCGATTTCACATCCGGTGGCGTAGCCGGCGATCGTCATCGCCTCGAGGACGGCGAACGGGTCCTCCTCCATCAGGACGCGGTCCTTGAAGGTCCCCGGCTCCGACTCGTCGGCGTTGCAGACCAGGTAGTGGGGGCGCACCACCGCGCGTGACACCGCCTCCCACTTGCGGCCGGTCGGGAAGGCGGCCCCGCCCCGCCCGACCAGCCTGGAGTCGAGGACTTCGCGTATGACACCTTCCGGGCCGAGTTCGATCGCCCGCCGCAGGGCCGCGTAGCCGCCGTGCGCCCGGTAATCGTCGCAGCTGGTCGGATCGACCCGCCCGATCCGGCGCAGGAGCCGCAGGCCGGGGTCGCCGAACTGGGGCAGGCGGACCGAAGGCACCGCGGCCCGGGCGGGACCGTCGGCCAGGGCGGCGAGCACCTGGGCGCCGGTCGCCGGCCCCAGGGCGGTCTCCAGCGGCCGCTCACCGGCGCGGGTCACCAGGACCGCCGGGGCGCGCTCGCACTGGCCGAGGCAGGGGCTGCGAAGCCAGGTGGCGCGGCCCTCACCTCCGGCCGGGCCGAGGGTGCGCGTCAGCTCGGCGCACAGCGCCTCCGCCCCGCTCAGGCGGCAGGCGATGTCGTCGCACACGTGCGCCACGACGGGCGGGCGCGGCGCGAGCGAGAGCAGGCTGTAGAAGGTGGCGACTCCGTAAGCCTCGGCAGGAGGGACGGTGAGGCGCAGGCAGATGTAGTTGAGGGCCCCCTCGCTGATGAAGCCGCGGCGCGCCTGGGCGGCCTGCAGCGCCGGCAGCAGCAGGTGACGTCGTTGGCGCGACAGGTGGCCTCCCGTGGCCGCATGGCCGTCGACTCCGGCGCGGCGCTCCCCTCCCTCCCATCCCGAGGCGGGTGGACCGAGCACGGCGTCGACCGCCTGCTGCTCGGCCGCAGTCGCCCGCGCCTTGCCGACGTGCAGGTCCATCAGCCTCTCGATCCGACAGCGGCCGTTCCCGCCGGCAAGGCGACCTTCTCGATCCGGATGGCGGTCGCCTTGAACTCGGCGGTGCCGGATTTCGGGTCGGTGGCATCGATGGTCAGGAGGTTGACCGCCACGTCGTCCGGGAAATGCAGCGTCATGAAGGCGAGACCCGGTCGCAGGCTTGCATCGAAGCGGACCGGAGCCGTGACCGCTCCCCGCCGGGAGACGATCCGGACCACCTCACCGTCGCGGATCTCCAGTCTCTCGCCGTCCTCCGGGGAGAGATCGAGGCTCTCGCCGCGCCTGAGGGGTGAGCGGTAGCCGGCTGTCTGCACGCCGGTGTTGTAGGAGTCGAGGCGACGCCCCGTGGTCAGGCGGATCGGGTAGTCCCCGCTCAGGGTGTCGACGGGCGGCTCGAAGGTGACCGGGGAGAGCGGGGCCTTCATGCCGCGCACCGGCTCCTCCCAGAGCCTGGCGTGGAGGAACGGTGTTCCGGGATGGCTCTCGTCGGGGCAGGGCCACTGGATCCCCCCCATCTCCTCGAGCCGCCGGTACGACATGCCCGCGTGCATCGGGGAGAGCGAGCGGACTTCGTTCCAGACCTCCTCGGAGGTCGGCCGGCCCCAGTCGCGCCCCAGCCGGCGCGCCAGGTCGCACACGATGCGGATGTCGTCACGCGCCTCACCCGGAGGGTCGAGCGCCCGGCGCACTCGCTGCACCCGGCGTTCGCTGCTGGTCACCGTCCCTTCCGACTCGCACCAGGCGGCCGAGGCCGGCAGGACCACGTCGGCGATCTGCGCGGTCCGGGTCAGGAAGATGTCCTGCACGACGAGGTGCTCCAGCCCTTCCAGGAGGCGCATCGCCCGTGTCATGTCGGCCTCCGACTGGCAGGGGTTCTCGCCGACCACGTAGACGGTCCGGAGCGTCTTGTGCTCCATCGCCTCGAACATCTCCGTCAGGTGCCAGCCGCGCTTCGGCAGGATCTTCACCCCCCAGGCGCTCTCGAACCTCTCCCGGGCCTTCGCGTCCTCGACATCCTGGAAACCGGGCAGCTTGTTCGGGATCGCCCCCATGTCGCCTCCGCCCTGCACGTTGTTCTGGCCGCGCAAGGGATTCAGCCCCGAGCCATACCTTCCCACGTGTCCCGTCAATAGCGCCAGATTGATCAACGCCAGCACGTTGTCGACGGCGTTGTGGTGCTCGGTGATCCCCAGGGTCCAGCAGATCTGCGCCCGGTCGGCGCGCGCGTATTCGTGTGCCATGCGGCGTATCAAGAACGCCGGCACCCCGGTCAGCCGCTCCGCCTCGGACAGCGTATACGGCTCGACGGCGGCGCGGTACGCCTCGAACCCCGTCGTGGCCCGCTCGATGAAGGTGTGGTTGGCGAGGCCCGCGACGATGATCTCGCGGCCGACGGCGTTGGCCAGGGCGATGTCCGATCCGACATCGAGCCCGAGCCACACGTCGGCCCACTGCGCCGAGCCCGTCCTCCTGGGATCGATGGCGAAGAGCCGAGCGCCGCGCCGCACCCCCTTCAGCAGGTGGTGGAAGAAGATCGGGTGCGTCTCGCGGGCGTTCGATCCCCACAGGAGGATGACGTCGGTCTCCTCGATCTCCCTGTAGGAGCTGGTCCCGCCCCCCGCGCCGAAGACCGTCGCCAGACCGACGACGGATGGCGCGTGTCAGGTCCGGTTGCAGCTGTCGATGTTGTTGCAGCCGATCGCGACCCGGGTGAACTTCTGCGTCATGAAGTTCACCTCGTTGGTCGCCTTGGAGCAGCTGAACAGTCCGAAGGCGGTCGGGCCGTGACGCTCCAACACCGACCGGAAACCGGAAGCCGCCCGGTCCAGCGCCTCGTCCCAGCTCGCCCGACGGAGCACGCCGTCCTGCCGCACCAGTGGCTCTGTGAGCCGCGTGTAACGCTCTCGCATCGTGCCTCCCTCAAAGAACGTCTCATGATAATCCAGAAGCGACGCGTGGGCGCGGGCCTTTCCTCCCCGTTGCGCCGGCCGGGACGGATCGATCGGGACCGCTCTCCCGAAGATGGCTGGCGCCGCCGTCCGGGGCGCAGTAAATTGGCCCCGATGAGCCAGCCGTTCGAGGAGGGACGCACCGCCGATCCCGGAACGCTGACGCGAGCGCTCCCCGGAGCGCCGCTCGCCTACCTCGAGGGAGCGCTCGCCAACCCGACGCTCTCCGCCGAGCATCTCCTGCTCTGCCTCAGGAACCCGGCCGCCGCCGCGCCGTTCATCGCGCGCCTCTGTCGCAACGCGACCTGGCTCAAATCGTACGATGTGAAGGCGGCGATCGTGCTGCATCCCAGGACGCCGCGGGCCGCCGCCATGAACCTGGTCGCCTTTCTCTGGTGGCGCGACCTGGCGCGCGTTTCGGATCGCGCCGCTCTGGCCCCTTCCTTGCGCCGCACGGCCGAGCGTCTTCTCGCCATCAGGGTGCAGGAGCTGGCGCTCGGCGAGAGGATCGCCCTGGCTCGGATCGCCGGCC
>DASTNM010000398.1:0-12057 GCA_035762745.1 Candidatus Polarisedimenticolia bacterium | reverse complement strand
CTTTGATGGCGTGATTGCTATGGCAACTGACGCAGTTTGGAACGTCGGGATTGGCATCCGCGAGCAGGGCCGCGCCGTGGACGCTCTTCTCGTAGGCGGCGATGAAGCCGGCGCCGGGCGACATGCGGGCGCGGACTTCCGGGTTGTCCAGATGGCAGGAGAGGCAAACCTTCTCCTGGGCGATCTTGTGCTCGACGTTCTCGCCGCCGGCGCGGGCCGCGGTGATCGGCTGCCGGTGGCAGGTGAGACAGTCCGGCGCCCCCTGGCCACCGGCGGCCATCGACTGACCGTGCGCCGAGTCGGCGAACTGGCGCGCGATCGCCTCGTGGCAGCGACCACAGCCGGCGACGAGGTTCGCGGCGTGGAACCTCCCGCCGGGCGCCGTCGGCGGGGTGACGTCGTGCGTGCCGTGGCACCCCTTGCAGGAGACACCGGGCGCCCCGTCGGTCCCGGTGGCGCCGGCCAGGCGCGCGTGGAACGTGTGCGCCTGCGGCGCGTCGGCATGGCAGGTCATGCAGTTGACCGGCCGGAGGCGTGCCGCGTGCGGAAGGTTGTCCGGGTCGAGTCCCACGTGGCAGCCGGCGCAGGCCACGCCGTCGTGGACCGAGGCCTTGAGCATCGCAGGATCGACGTGCAGGGAAACCGTTGCCCCTCGGCGCTGCGTGGTCAGCGTCGGGTCGGAGTGGCAGGCGAGGCAGGTCTCCGCCGCCGCGGCGGGGGCCGCAGCGGGTGCCGCGGAGGGGGAGGAGAGCGCCAGCGCCAGCCAGAGCGCCGGGATCGCGAAACGCCTCACACGCATCACTCCGCTGCCGGTCTCTCGATTTGCCGCACCTTGAAGGCGAGCGCGACGATGACGGCGGCGATCAGCACCAGGGCGAGCGACAGCCCGAAACGGCGGTAGCGCAGCTCGGCGAAGGCCCGCCGGCCGGCGGCGATCCCGGCGTCGGCCGAGGCGATCCCCTCATTCGCCGCGACGTTGAAGCGCTCCAGGTCGAAGCTGTGTGCCAGGACCTTCGCCTCGACCAGCTGGTCGCGCGCCTTCTGCAGCGCGAACCGGTCGGGGTTGACCTCGACACCCGCCCGATCGGCCCGGTCCAGGAGGCCGTTCGCCTCCGCCAGCTTTCCGGTCAGCCGCCGCACATCCTCGGCCATCTGCGCCGCCGCCTTGTAGCCCGGCTCCCCCTCGGAGTGGCAGCCGGTGCAGGTCGACTGCGGCCCGACGCCCAGCATCGCGTCGGTCGGCTCGAGCACCGCGTGATTGCCGTGGCAGACGGTGCACTGGATGCAGGCGCTCAGGTCGAGCTTCTTCTTGGCCTCCGTCTCGCGGAAGAGGGTCGCCTCCCGGCCGTGGCACGAGCCGCAGACGCTGGCGACGTTCTCGACCCCCGGCGGGACGGCGCCGTGGCTCCCGTGGCAGTCGTTGCAGGTCGGGGCGGAGGTGTCGCCCTCCTCGTCGAGCGCATGGTGGTGCACGCTGCGCTTGTATTCGGCGAACTGGTCGGTCGGGATGAAGTAGCGCCCCATCAGGGAGGCGTCGGCGTGACAATGCGCGCAGGTGTCGGCGACGTTCGTCGGGTAGACCTTCGAGCGCGGGTCCGAGATGGCGCGGATGCCGTGCACGCCGTGGCAGTCGACACAGACCGCCGCCCGCTCGTCCCCGGCGGCGTTCTTCTTGCCGTGCACGGAGGTGCGGTACTCGCTGAGCTGGTCGACGCGGGCGCGTGGATCGAAGCGTTTCATGAAGGCGGCGTCGGCGTGACATTTGGCGCAGAAGCCGGGGATCTGCGCCCGTGTCGGCTTCATCCAGCCCTTCGCCGGGTCGTGGGCGGCGGTCGGATCGCCGTCGCCGCCGGCGGCCGGGTTGCCGCCGTGGCAGTCGTGGCAGGAGAGCCCCTTCAGGAAGTGGATGTCGTCGCCGGTGTGCCGTGTCGGCTCGAGCAGCTCGCCATCGAGCTGCGCGTGGCAGGTGACGCAGGAGGTCTCGAGCGGTCGAGGGCCCTGCGCCGGCCGCGGCGGCTCGGCCGCGAGGAGGGCGCCGGCGGGCCGGAGGCCGCCCATCGAGAGCAGGATGCCGGTCGCGAAGAGCGTGACCACCGAACGTCGGGCGCTCATGTCAGCCTCCCGCCGGCAGGTAGACCCAGAGAGTCATCACCAGCATGTAGGCGATCGCCGCCCAGACGACGATGGCGAAGGCCGGATGACGCCGCCGCGCCGGGGCCACGGCGCGATCGAGGAAGGGGACCAGGAGCCAGAGCAGCCCGGCGACCCCGATCCCGAGGATCCCCAGGATCTCCCCCTCGACGCCGAGGATGTGCCCGGGCAGGATCTTGAGCGTCTGGAACATCCAGCAGAAATACCACTCGGGCCTGATGCCGGCCGGCGCGGGCGCGAACGGATCGGCCTTCGACCCCAGCTCCCAGGGGAGGAATGCCGCCAGGGCCGCCAGGACCCCCAGCGCCGCGCACCAGCCGATGAGGTCGCGCAACAGGAAGTTCGGCACGAACGGCATGGTGCGTGGCGGCTCCGCGCCGCGCCGCTGTCGCTCCTCCACTCCGGGCGGCACGCTCATGCCGTGCTTCTGAACCAGGACCAGGTGGACCAGGAGCAGCACGGTCGTCAGGGCGGGAAGCACCGCCACGTGGAAGCCGTAGAAGCGCGTCAGGGTTCCGCCGGTGACCTGCTCACCGCCGCGCAGCATCCGGAGCGCGAAGTGTCCGACGACCGGCAGGGCTCCCGCCACCTCGGTGCCGACCTGCGTTGCGAAGAAGGCGAGGGTGTTCCAGGGGAGCAGGTACCCGGAGAAGCCGAACGCCATCATCAGGAAGAGCAGGAAGATCCCGGTCAGCCAGGTCAGCTCGCGCGGCCGGCGGTAGGCGCGCAGGAAGAAGACGCTGAACATGTGCAGGACCAGGACGAAGATCAGGAGGTTCGCGGACCAGGAGTGGAGCGAGCGGACGAGCCAGCCGAACGGCACCTTCGTCATGAGGAACTGCACGCTCTCGAACGCCTCGCCGGCGGACGGGCGGTAATAGAGAAGCAGAAGAATGCCGGTCCCTACTTGAAGCCCGAAGAGGAAGAGCGTCATCCCGCCGAGGTAGTACCAGAGGGTGTGGCGATGGCGGGGAACGCGCTTCTCGCGCCCCAGCTCGAGGAGCACGGAGATCCCGAGACGCTCCTCCAGCCAGGCGAGCAACCGCGCAGCGGCGCCGGCCGCTCCACCGGCGCCCGCCGCGCCGGGCGGCGCGCTCATGCCTTCGACACGACGATGTCGCCGTCCGCGACGTTCACGGTGTACTGCTCCAGGGGGCGGGGCGGCGGGCCGGAGACGTTCTTCCCGGAGAGGTCGTACATGCCGTTATGGCAGGCGCACCAGATCTGCTTGAGATCGCTCCGGTACTGCACCGTGCAGTTCAGATGCGTGCAGGTCGCCGACAGGGCACGATAGCCGCCGTCCTCGGTTCGGATCAGGAGGCCCGGCTGGTTGCCGAAGCGGAAGATCCGTCCCTCGTTCGCCTTGAGATCCCCGGCGCGACCGGCGACGACGCGCGAGGTCTGCGCCTCGGGGACGTCGGGCGGGGAGATATAGCGCGCCACCGGATAGAGGATCGACGCGCACATCGCCCCGATCGACGTCCCGAGAAACCAGGAGAGGAAGCCACGCCGGGACTGGCCCGGAGGCGCACCGTTCATTTCGCCCCCGCCTTCGCCGGGTTCGGATGGGCGATCTTGGCTTTCATCGAGGCGAAGTCGAACCCCTTGAAGGTCGGGCCGTCGGCGTTGTGGCATTCCTTGCAAGTCGCCTCGCTCGGGATCACGAGCCCCGCGGCGACCGCCTTGGCCTGGTCCTTCATCACAGCCATCTGCCAGTAGTCTCCGCCCGGCCCGTGACAGCCCTCGCACGACACGCCGTCCTGCGCCTTGTACTTGTCGGTCAACTTCTCGGCCGGCGCGCCGCTCCCCGAGACGTGGCAGCGCAGGCACTCGGGAGCCTTCTGCGGATCGGCGATCCCCTTAGCCGCCGCCACCTTCTTCGCTTCCTCGGAGGCGAGAGTGGCGAACGCCTTGGAATGCTTCGACTCGGCCCATTTCGTGTACTGCGCCCCTTTGGCCGGCGAATTGTGGCACATCTTGCACTTGTCGGCGCCGACGTAGTTGTGGGCCGGCACGTCGGCCGCCGCCGCGCCGCGCGCCGCCAGGAGCAGGAGAATGCCGCAGCCGAGAGCGAACTGCCCGATTGATCGCCTCATGTCTCCTCCATTCGCGAAAAACCCGGAACCAACTTTGCGAAGTCCATGCCAGTACCGCTCCGTGAAACCGTCACCGATGAGAGGTCGCCGCCGACAGGATCTTGCCGGAAGAACTCATCGGATCGGGAGAAATCGGACACCGGGCTCATCCGGCCGGCGGAGCGCTCCATCCCACCGAGAGGGGAACCGCTTCGTGCGGCCGGGGGCGTGGTGGACAGGGCGGGAAGCCTGCGGCCGGGCCGGGCGGACGAAAAGTTTGCGGCGGGCAGGAACGCGACGGAGCAGATTTGCGCGCTCCGTGAGGCTGCGCGGGCGCAGGATCGGCGCCGTGCCGCTCAGGGATCGCCGCGATGCTCCGTCTTCAGGCCGCCGTGACCGAGTTCAACGATCTGCAGGCGCGTCCCCTTCAGCCTGTGCCCCATCACCTGCGCGAAGCGCTTCAGGATCTGGTAGCCGAACTTGTGGTCGCGCTCGCACTCCCTGCGCACCCTCCGGGCGTCGAGAGCCACGGCGCGTACCGGCTTCAGGGCACGGGCGTCGAGGTGCCAGCGGTAGGGTGGGAAGAGCCAGGACCACCCGAGGACCTCCCCCTCGTGCAGCGTCTGGAAGCGCACACCTTCGCGCTTCGGGACGTGGACCTCGAGGGCCACCCGCCCCTCCCGCAGGAGGAAGAACTGCTCGGCCGGCTCCCCCACGCGGCAGAGAAAATCGCCGCTGGCGAAGATCCGATCCTCGGCGCAGGGGACGAGGATCCTCAAGTGCGCGGGGTCGAGATCGTGCAGGAAGGGATGGGTCCGAAGAACCGTATCCAGCGGATTGGTGGTCACGGGGCACCTCCTCCCGGGGTCCGGCATCGCCGAGAACTTCCTGTCGCGCGCCTCATGCGGGGGCGGGCTCGAAGCGCCGCTGGCTCGAAACGTGGGCGAGGAGACCGACGGCGAGGAACAGCGCCTCGAACGCCCCGACGATCAGCATCGAGCGAACCACGCCCGACCCGCCGAAGCCGTAGGAATGCAAGCCGGCGGTCAGCACGAAGTTGACACCGATGTAGGTCATGAGGATGGTCCAGAACGCCACGATGCTGAGCGCCGCGACCCCGAACGTGCCGATCATCCGGTCGAAGCGGCCGTGCAGGATCGCCAGATAGGCCAGGAAGGCGACCAGCGACCAGACCTCCTTCGGGTCCCAGCCCCAGTAGCGCCCCCAGGACGACGCGGCCCAGATCGATCCGGTGATGATGCCGGCGATCAGCAGGATCGATCCGATGTGGATGTACCAGTAGAGGAGATCGTTCATCCGGAACGCCAGCTCGCGCCGCGCCGGGGCGAAGATCGTGACGCCGATCTGCATGTGCGCCACGAAGACTCCGAGCGCCAGGACCGAATAGCTCACCATGATGATCGGCACGTGGATGGCGAGCCACGGCGTGCCCGAGAGCACGGGGGGCATCGGGTGGATGAACGGGTCGATCGGCAGGAGATCGACGAGCGCCATCGTCAGGGCCGACATCGCCGTGGCGTTCAGCACCACCAGCCGGCTCTTCAGGAAGACGAGCGCCACGACGGCGAACAGCCCGACGCCCCAGCCGAGGAAGAGGAGCGACTCGTACATGTTGGAGGCGGGGATCCTCCCGGCCACCTGCCAGCGGGTCAGAAGACCCCAGGTCATGACGGCGAAGCCTAGAAGGAGCCCCCCGATGGCGACGGCGTCGACCAGGGGACGCCGGCGGTTCCAGGCCAGGACCGAGGCGAGCAACGCCAGCGTCAGGATCCACCATGCGAGGCGGGATGGCCTGAGCCGGTTGTAGGCGATCTCCCTGTCGAGGGCACCGGGCGCCAGGTGCGCGGCTCCCGCGCCGGAGTTCTGGATGGCGAGGAGGTCGTCCGGCCGCCTCGACGCAGGCGGGGCCGACCAGGGGGCTTGCGGGTCGGACGGATCGGGAATGACCGTCAGGCTCGTCCCATCGAGAAACCCCTGCAGCCAGAGCAGCCTCTCCTCCAGTTTCTGGGCCTCCTGCGCCGGACCCTGCAAGGGTCCTTCACCCTGCTCCGCGGCGTGGGTCTGCTCGATGAGTCCCAGCAGGCGAGGGTTGCCGGCCAGGTCGCGGAACGAGGCGTGGCGCGTCCCGCGCGGCAGTCCGATCGCCGCATTCAGATCGGCCGAGCCGAGAACCACGAGCGGCTCCGCCGCGAAGCGCTGCGGCTCGAAGGTCCAGCCCAGGACGAGCGCCACCGCGTCGGTCCCCCGCCAGCGGCCGGCGCCGGTCACCTGGCGCACCGCCTCCCGCGCCAGGGTGTCGAGCGGCATGACCCGCCCGTCGTGCTGCACCGGCAGCCGGCGAAGCCTCTCGACCGTGGCGGGGTCGAGAGGTGTGTCGGCGCGGGCCGTCCCGGCTCCGAGACCGGTCAGAAGCGCGGCCCCGAAAAGACAGGCCGCGGCCTGCCGCGCGGTCGCTCGCACCGGCCGCGGGGCCGTCTTGCGCGCCAGCGCCCGCCTCTGCACGACCCGCGTCACGAGAACCGTCGTCATGCCGAGCATCAGCAGAGCGTAGCCCGAGAAGACGATCGCCTCGCCGGGGTCGCGGGAGACCAGGAGAACCGTCTTGTCGCGCCCGGTCGCCTGCTGGTACCCGCTCTGGAACAGCCGGTAGCCGGCGTAGCGCAGCTCGCGGTTCATCTCGATCACGGCGGGAAAGGCGCGCCCGGTCGCCGCATCGCTCACGGTCACCCGGCTGCGGAACATCGCCGGGCGGCGTGTTCCCTGGTAGTAGTCGATCTCGAAGGCGTCGAGGCGCACGTTGAAGGGGAGGCTGAGGCTGCGCCCGGATCCGGCGTCGCCCGGGGCGGGATCGGCGATGAAGACGGAGCGCCCCTCCCCCTCCCAGAGCTCCAGGCGCCCCTCGACCTTCGCGAGGCAGGTGACCAGCGCCCCGGCCAGGATGACGAGCATCGATCCATGCGTCAGCAGGAATCCGATCCTCTGGCGCCCCCAGGGCCAGAGATCGACGAGGGAGAAGAGGACGTTGACGGCGAACAGGCCGAGGAGGGTCCGGAACCAGGCGGAATAATAGACGATGCGCGCCGCCGCCTCGGTGCCGCGCGCCGATTCGATGATCGTCCCGCCGGCCATGGCCGTCAGGACCAGCACCAGGAGGACGACGGCGATCTTCATCGAGCCGAGCCTATGGATCCAGGTCTTCACAGGACTCCTCCCCTCGATTGGCCGGGGTACCCCGCCCCGACCCGCGCGGGCCCCAGGTCGGGGGGTAGCTGCAAGAACCGTTCCGGCGGGTGTCCCGCAACAGCCGCGGAGCCCCCGTCATGAAGTCCTGGGGAGCGGGATCGCCCAGCCACACCGCTCTGGCATGGCGGTTGCTGTGGATCCGGCCGGACGCGGTCCGGCCTTCGGGCTACTGCCGCGACCTCGAGGGGGTGTCATGAAGATTCCACGTGTCGATTACGACCAGACCCCGTTCCTGATCATCTGGGAGACCACCCAGGCCTGCGACCTGGTCTGCCGGCACTGCCGGGCCGCGGCGCAGCCGGAGCGGCACGCGAGCGAGCTGAGCACGGCGGAGGGGGAGGGCGTCCTGCGCCAGGCCTCGGAGATGGGCACGCCGATCTTCGTCTTGAGCGGCGGCGATCCCCTCAAGCGCCAGGACCTCTGTCATCTGGTTCGATACGGCGCCGACCTGGGGCTGCGGATGGCCACGATCCCGGCGGCGACACCGCTCCTGACGGAGGCGGTCGTGGCGCGGCTGAAAGAGTCCGGGCTCAGCCAGATGGCCCTGAGTCTCGATTTCCCGACCGCCGAGCTTCACGACTCGTTCCGCGGTGTTCCCGGCGCCTTCGCGAAGACCATGCAGGCGATCGACTGGGCCCATGCGCATCACCTGCCGCTGCAGATCAACACGACGCTGTGCGGCCAGTCGGCGCCGTACCTCGGAAGGATGGTCGAGCTGGTCAAGAGCCTCGACGTCGTCTTCTGGGAGGTGTTCTTCCTGGTTCCGATGGGACGCGGGGCGGCCCTCGGCGGGCTCACGGCGGCCCAGTGCGAGGAGATCTTCGAGGTGCTCTACCAGGTGCAGAAGGAGGCGCGCTTCCTGGTCAAGATCACCGAGGCGCCGCATTACCGGCGCTACGTCGTGCAGCGCGAGAGCGGCCCCCGCGCCCGCCCGGTCCATCCGGGACAGGCCCTGCCGCCGCAGCTCGTGAGGACCGAGGGGCCGGGTCACACGATCGGCCTGGCGCCGCAGGGGGTGAACGCCGGCAACGGCTTCCTCTTCATCTCGCACGTCGGGGAGGTCTACCCGAGCGGCTTTCTCCCGGTCAGCGCCGGCAACGTACGACGCGAGACACTCGCGTCGATCTACCGCGACTCGAGCCTGTTTCGTCAGCTGCGGCGACCGGACGAGTTCCGGGGCGTCTGCGGCGTCTGCGAGTTCAACACCTTCTGCGGCGGCTCCCGATCGCGCGCCTTCGCCCTGACCGGCGACCTCCTGGCGAGCGATCCCTGGTGTCTGTACAAACCGGCGAAAAAAACGGCGCCGGCGGCCGGCACGGGACCCGCGTCCGCATAAAACCACTTCGACAGACAGGAAGAATCCCGCGTCGCCCGTCGGTCGATGCGGGCATGCTTGTTGCAGGATGGATCCACCCGAGGGGAGAAAGCGCGGGACCCTGACATGCATCCTGCCTGGAGATCTGCGGCGGCGCGGATCGCGCGCCGCGTGGTGGACCGGGCGGGCCCGATCGCGCTCCTCGTGCTTCTCGGTGCCCTGTTGCCGGCGCCGGCTCCTCGAGCCGACGCCTCCGCGAACGGATCCCCCGCGGCGAGCGCTCCGGTCGTTCCTCCCGCGCTGAGGCTTCCACCCGACATCGTCTTCAACAAGGCCGTGGGATCGCCGGGGCCGGTCGTCTTCCGACACACGACCCACGTCGAGCTGGCCGGCACGCGTTGCGTCGGCTGCCACCCGCAGCCCTTCCGAATGCTCCGCCCGACCAGGCGGGTGACCCACGACGACATGAACGCCGGGCGCTCGTGCGGTGTCTGCCACGACGGCCGCACGGCGACCGGCACGCAGGACGGGGAGGCGTGCGGCTCCTGCCATGCCGCCGCGGGAGGAACGCGATGAGCGTCGGCCTGCTTTTCGACGCGACGCGCTGCATCGGCTGCGGCGCCTGCTCGGCCGCCTGCAAGGAGCAGAACGACCTGCCCCTGCCGATCGAGGCGACGACGACCGCCTACACCTGGACGGCGGTCGAGACGCGCGAGGGAGTGAACGTGCGCCGTCTCTGCATGCACTGTCTGGACCCCACCTGCGTGTCGGTCTGTCCGGTCGGCGCGCTGCAGAAGACGCCCCAGGGGCCGGTGATCTACGACGCCGGCAAGTGCATCGGCTGCCGCTACTGCATCATGGCCTGCCCGTTCGGGGTCCCGAAGTACCAGTGGGACCGGCCGGTGCCGGTGGTCGGCAAGTGCGTCCTATGCCACGACAGGGTGACGGCGGGCCAGCCGACCGCTTGCGCCGCCGTCTGCCCGACCGGGGCGACGCTCTTCGGCGAGCGCCAGGCGCTGGTGCGCGAGGCGCGCGCCCGCGTGGCCGCCGAGCCGGCGAAGTACGTCGACCATGTCTATGGCCTCGAGGAGGCGGGCGGCACATCGGTCCTGATGCTCTCCGGCGTGCCGTTCGAGAAGCTCGGCCTGCGGACCAACCTGCCACCCCGGCCGCTGCCGTTGCTCACCTGGCAGGTGCTCTCGAAGGTCCCGGACTTCGTCCTCCTCGCCGGCACCTTCCTGTTCGGGCTGCACTGGATCACGAAGCGGCGCGACGAGGTGCGCGAGAGCGAGGGGATGGCGGCGCCCGAAGCCGGGACGGCCGGAGTCCGGCCGCGCTCGCTCTGGAGGTGGATCGCGGCGCGGGGGAGGAGGGGATGAACGGGACCCGGGCGATGCGTCTGCGAATCGAGCGCCTCGGCTTCTGGCCGTCGGTCTTCGTCGTGCTGCTGCTGGCGTTCGGCTTCGTCACCGTGCTGCGCTTCACGCGCGGCCTGGGAGCGGTCACCCACCTGAGCGACCGGTTCCCCTGGGGGCTCTGGATAGGCTTCGACGTGCTGTGCGGCGTCGGCCTGGCGGCGGGGGCCTTCACGCTCACCGCCATCGTGCACATCTTCAATATCCACCGCTTCGAGCCGATCGTCCGTCCGACGGTCCTGACCGGCTTCCTCGGCTACCTGTTCGTGATCGTCGCGCTGATGTTCGACCTGGGTCAGCCGTGGCGGATCTGGCACGCCCTCGTCTTCTGGAACACGCACTCGGTGATGTTCGAGGTCGCCTGGTGCGTCATGCTCTACACCACGGTGCTGGCGCTGGAGTTCTCCCCTGTCGTCTTCGAGAGACTCCGCCTGGAGGGGCCACGCCGTCTGATCCGTGCGATCAGCACGCCTCTGGTCATCATCGGCGTGCTCCTGTCGACCCTGCACCAGTCGTCGCTCGGATCGCTCTATCTGATCGTCCCGTCGAAGCTGCACCCGCTCTGGTACACGCCGCTCCTGCCGTTCCTTTTCTTCGTCTCCGCCATCGGCGGCGGGATCGGCATGGTGATCCTCGAGTCGTACCTGAGCCGGCGTGCCTTCGGCCGGCACCTCGAGATGGACCTGTTGGAGCCGCTGGGCCGGGCCATGGTCGTCGTCCTGGGGATCTACGGCATCCTGCGGCTCCAGATCATCTCCGGGAACGGCGCCGCCGCGGCCCTGGCGCACCCGGGGTACGAGGCCGCCATGTTCTTCCTCGAGATCGGGATCGGAGTCGTCCTTCCGGTGGCCCTGCTGCTCGTCCCGCGCGTGCGCCGCAGCGAGCGGGGGCTCGTGGTGGGAGCGTTCCTGGCGGTCCTCGGCTTCGTGATGAACCGGCTGAACGTCAGTGTCACCGGCATGGAAGCGGCGGCCGGGACGCATTACTTCCCCTCCTGGATGGAGATCGCCGTGTCGCTCGGCCTCGTGGCGATCGGCTTCGCGGCCTTCGCCCTGGCGGTGCGCTACCTGCCGATCTTCCCCGGGCAGGCGGCGACCGTCGATGCGGAGGGTGCGGGCCTTCCGGCGGAGGGCTGAGCGGTGTACCGGCGAATCGGCACGCAGGTGATCGTGGGAGTGGGGCTGGTGACCGCCGTGACCATCGGCCTGATGGCGGCCGTGATCATCCGCGCCCACCGCGCCGAGCTGATCGCACAGCTCACCCACGGCGCCGACCAGCTCAGCGAGACGGTGAAGAGCAGCACCCACGAGTACATGCTCGAGAACCGCCGCGAGGCGCTGCAGCGGCAGGTCGAGGCGATCGGTGCGCAGACGGGGATCGAGAAGGTGCGGCTGTTCAACAAGGAGGGGCGGATCGCCTTCTCCTCCGACCGCGCCGAGATCGATCGGGTGCTCGACAAGCGCGCCGAGGCCTGCTACGTCTGCCACGCCGAGGGGAAGCCGCTCGAGAGGCCGTCGATCCAGGAGCGCGCCCGGATCTTCCGCGGCGCCGACGGCCAGCGCGTCCTCGGGATCGTCAACCCGATCCTCAACCAGCCGGGCTGCTGGTCGGCGTCCTGCCACGCGCACGGTCCCCGGGAGACCGTCCTCGGGGTCCTGGACGTGACCATGCCCCTGGCCGAGGTCGACCGGCAGATCTCCCAGAGCCAGGCGCGCATGGCCGGGCTGGCGCTCGTGGCGATCATCGCCAGCGGTCTGCTCATCTTCCGGCTGAATCGGCGCCTGGTGGTCCTTCCCGTGCGCGCGCTGGCCGCCGGCACGCGCCGCGTGGCCGAGGG
>DASTNM010000397.1:0-3266 GCA_035762745.1 Candidatus Polarisedimenticolia bacterium | reverse complement strand
CCAGAGGGTCGAGCGGCACGTCGCGCGCCGACGCCAGGCGGGCGGCGATCCCCTGCAAGTCGATCCGGCCGGTGACGCCGTAGAACAAGGCGATGCCGTACAGCAGGAAACCGGTGGAGAAGGCCCCCAGGAGGAAATACTTGAGCGCCCCTTCGATGGCGTAGACCCGCTCGCGCGTGAAACCGGCCAGGACGTACAGAGAGATCGACAGGGTCTCGAGCCCCAGGAAGATCACCAGCAGGTTCAGGCTCGAGGCCATCATCGTCATCCCGGATACGGCGAAGAGGATCAGGGCATAGAACTCTCCGTGGCCGGCCTTCTCCCCCGCGAGGTGGCTCACCGACGAGAGGATCGTCAGCATCGCGATCACCAGGAAGACCAGATGGAAGGCGAGCCCCTGCGCATCGATCAGGACGGCCCCCTCGAGCATCTCCCGGCGCTGGGCCTGGGACAACAGGATCATTGCCGAGGCCCCCGACAGCGCCAGCATGACCAGGGAGTGGGCCGCGGCCCAGCGCACGCCCCGATCGCCCAGCAGGGCCACCAGGACGAGAACCCAGAGGCCGCCCAGGGCCGGCAGAAGGATCGGCAGGAGCGCGGCGAGATCGTTCATCGTCATCGCAGCACGTAGAGAAGGATGACCACCGTCCCCAGGAGAAAGACGAGCGCGTAGTTCCTCACGTAGCCGGTCTGGGTCAGGCGCACCACCTGGCCGGCGAGGTCGGTCGCGCCACCGGCGGCGTTCACCAGGGCGTCGACCACCTTCTCGTCGAAGGCGGACGAGGCGCGGCAGAGGCGGCGGTAGGGTCGCAGGACGAGGACCTCGATCGCCTCATCGACGAAGAACTTCCCCTTGACCAGGCGCGTCAGACGGCTCTGCGCCTCCTCCGGCACCGGCGGCCGGAAGGCACGCCCGTAGATCGCCCAGCCGAGCGCGATCCCGGCCAGGGAGACCGAAAGCGCCACGAGCAGCGCCGCCCCCTCCGGGATTGGACCCGTCACGCCGGCCTCCCCGGCCAGACCGCCGCCGGCCGCCGCGCCGCCTTCGGCATGCAGCACCGGGGCGAGGTAGCGCTCCAGGAAGTTCGGCAGACGCTCCCCGCCGAGCAGGCGCGGCACCCCCGCGAAGCCGGCCAGCGCCGAGCCGACCGCCAGGAGGAGCAGCGGCACGATCATGACCGCCGATGATTCGTGCAGGTGGTGCTTCGCCTCCTCGCTCAGGCGGGGCGCGCCGGCGAAGACCAGGAGGTAGAGGCGCGTCATGTAGAAGGCGGTGATCCCGGCGGTGGCGACCGCAACGAGCCACAGCCCGACGCCGCCGCCGCGGCCGGTGAGCGCCGCCCAGAGGATCTCGTCCTTGCTGAAGAAGCCGGCGAAGGGAGGGATGCCGGCGATCGCCAGGACCGCGACGGCGAAGGTCGCGTGGGTGAACGGCAGGTGGCGGCGCAGGCCGCCCATGCGGCGGATGTCCTGCTCGCCCGACAGGGCGTGAATGACCGATCCGGCTCCCAGGAACAAAAGCGCCTTGAAGAAGGCGTGGGTCATCAAATGGAAGATCGAGGCCGAGAAGGCACCGACACCGGCGGCCAGCACCATGTAGCCGAGCTGCGACACGGTGGAGTAGGCCAGGACCTTCTTGATGTCGTCCTGGGCGATGCCGATGAGCGCCGCGAGCAGGGCGGTCGTGGCGCCGACGACCGCCACCGTCGTCAGCGCGCCGGGCGCGGCGGCGAGGAAGAGCGGCGCCATCCGGCAGATCATGTAGACCCCGGCGGTGACCATCGTCGCGGCATGAATCAGGGCCGACACCGGCGTGGGGCCGGCCATGGCGTCCGGGAGCCAGACGTACAGGGGGATCTGCGCCGACTTTCCGCAGGCGCCCAGGAACAGCAGGAGCGCCGCCGCGGCGCAGACCGAGGGGCCGAGAGCGCCGGTCTTCGCCAGGATCTCCTGGATGTCGAGCGTGCCGGCCGTGGTGAACAGGAGCAGCATCCCGAGGACGAAGCCGACGTCGCCGACCCGGTTGGTGATGAACGCCTTGCGCCCGGCGTCGGCGCACGACATCCGTGTCCGCGCGTCGAACAGGCGGTCGTAGTGGAAGCCGATCAGGAGATACGAGCAGAGCCCGACCCCCTCCCAGCCCACGAACAGCACCGGCAGCGTCGATCCCAGGACCAGCGTCAGCATCATCGCCATGAACAGGTTGAGGTAGGCGAAGAAGCGGGAGAAGCCGGCCCGGCTCTCGTGCTCCATGTAGCCGATCGAGTAGACGTGGATCAGGAAGCCGACACCGGTCACGACCAGGAGCATCACCGCCGACAGCGCGTCGAGGGTGTACCCCCAGCGGACCGTCAGGTCGGCCCCTCCGGGCCCCTGCCCCAACGGCATCCACTCGAACAGATCCTGCGTGATGCGGGCCGGGACATCGCCGGCCGGCGTGCCCAGGGCGAGGATGGCGCCGAGGGACAGGAGGAAGGACAGGAGCACGGTCGAGCAGGCGACGAGCGCCACGACGCGCCGTGGCAGGACGCGCGCGCCCAGGAGGCCGTTGACGGCGAAGCCGGCGAGCGGCAGGAGCGGGATCGCCCAGAGGAGATGCGGCATCAGGTCACCAGCGCATCAGGCTGGCGTCATCGACATCGGTGGTCCGCCGGCGGCGGAACAGGGCGATGACGATCGCCAGGCCGACGGCCGCCTCGGCGGCGGCCACGGTCATGACGAAGAAGACGACGATCTGCCCGGTCATCGTCTGCCCCTCGTGCGCGAAGGCCGCGAAGGTCAGGTTGACCGCGTTCAGCATCAGCTCGATGCACATCAGCACGACGATGGCGTTGCGGCGGATCAGCACTCCGACGCAGCCGATGCTGAACAGGATCGCCGCGATGATCGGCGCGGTGCTGCTCGCCAAGCGGAGGCTGCAGTGATGCGGGTCGACTTCTTCCTGCTGATCGCCGCGCTCCTGTTCTCGATCGGCTGCGTCGGCGTGCTGATCCGCCGCAACGCCATCGTCATCCTGATGTCGATCGAGCTGATGCTCAACGCCGTCAACCTGACCTTCGCCGCCTTCGCGAACGAGGGTCAGACGATGACCGGCCACGTGTTCGTCTTCTTCGTCATGGCGGTGGCCGCCGCCGAGGCCGCCGTCGGGCTGGCGATCGTCATCGCGCTGTTCCGGCGGCGGCGGACGACCAACGTCGAGGAAGCGACGTTCCTGAGATGGTGAAGCGCCGATGCTGAACAGGATCGCCGCGATGATCGGCGCGGTG
>DASTNM010000396.1:0-2054 GCA_035762745.1 Candidatus Polarisedimenticolia bacterium | reverse complement strand
CTCGAAAGCGAGCCCGGTACAGCTCGCTGTTCGTCGATATCGCTCTCGAAGTTACGACTAGGACACAATGGCTCGAACGATTGATTTCACTAACGGTCTGAAATTTTCCGGGTGCGGATCCTTCGCGGCGACGACCTTCGCTCGTGAATTCAGCGGGTTTCACGTCACCGGAAGATGAAGAGGGGGCGATCTCGGGGTACGTATGCGTTGTCTAGGCCCATACGTGCCGGTCGGGAGGCCCCCAGCACCATGGAAGCACGAGAGATTGTGGTTGAGAAGCCGTTTGCGGAGGCGGAGGAGAAGTTCGTCGAGCTGGTCGCGCGGCTCGGCGGAGAGGTCTCGCGGCGGATGACGCACTCGGAGCTGGAGTCGCTCATCGCCGACGAGGGCCGCGAGATCCAGCGCCGCCTTCTGCAGGGCCACCTCGACCTGCGAGCGGCGAACGAGCCCGTGCAGGTGTCGGTGCAGGGGGCGGACGATGTCGGTCGCACTCATCGCCGGCGCCGGTCGCGGGGCCTCATGACCGTCTTCGGGTTCGTGACGGTGCTGCGGATGAGCTACTCGGCTCGGCGGCACGGGTGCCTCTCGCCGCTCGACGCGGCGCTGAACCTGCCGGAGGAGCTCCACTCGCACGGCCTGCGTCGATTGGCGGCCGTGGAGGCGGCGCGAGGATCGTTCGACGCCGCCGTGGAGGCCATGCTGCGCGGCACCGGCACCGCCGTGGCGAAGCGCCAGGTGGAGGGGTTGATCCAGCAGGCGGCGCGCGACTTCGACGCGTTCTACGACCGCCCCGAGTCCGCCGAGCCGGCGAGCGAGGAGGAGCTGCTCTGCCTGAGCCTCGACGGCAAAGGCATCGTGATGCGGCGTGACGGGCTTCGCGAGGCGACGCGCAAGGCGGCCGAGAGCGCGCAACACAGGCTCGACCGGCGGCTGTCCAAAGGCGAGAAGAAGGACCGAAAGCGCATGGCGACGGTGGCAGCGGTCTACGATCTCGCGGTGCAGGCGCGCCGGCCGGAGGACGTCCTCGCCGAGTTGCGGCCAGTACGGGACGCCGCCGAGCCACGGCCCCGCGCGAAGAACAAGCGGGTGTGGGCGAGCGTGGAGAAGAGCGCCGAGGCGGTGACGAGCGAGCTGTTCGAGGAGGCGCGCCGTCGTGACCCAGGATGCCGGCGCCGCTGGGTGGTGCTCGTGGACGGGGACCGGCACCAGATCGCCCGGGTGCGCGCCGAGGCGAAGCGCCGTGGGCTGGGGCGCGACGTCACACTGGTGGTCGACTTCATCCACGTGCTCGAGTACCTCTGGGACGCGGCGTGGTGCTTCTTCGTCGAAGGCGACAGGGGCGCCGAGGCGTGGGTCACCGAGAGGGCCTACGCGATCTTGCAAGGACGGTCGAGCGAGGTGGCCGGAGGCGTCCGCCGCAGCGCCACCCGGCGCGGCCTCGCCGAAGAGCAGCGGGCAGGCGCTGACGCCTGCGCTGACTACCTCATCGCCAAGCGAAGCATGCTCCGGTACGACCGCTATCTCCGCGCTGGTCTGCCGATCGCCACCGGCGTGATCGAGGGCGCCTGCCGGCACCTCATCGTCGATCGCCTGGACATCACCGGCGCGCGCTGGAGCGTCCGTGGCGCGGAGGCGATCCTGCGCCTGCGCTCGCTGCGATCGAGCGGCGACTTCGACGACTACTGGCGGTTCCACCTCGCGGCTGAGCATGCGAGGAACCACGCATCACGTTACGCCGCCCCCAGGCTCCGGGTGATCATGGGAGGAGCGTCGTCGTGAAAGAGCTGCACCCAACTGGGATCGACACGGTGACCGCGCCACCGCGCCGACGCCGCTCCCTCCGCTCCGGAAGCGATTCGAAAGTGGGCGCGAGCGGCAAGCGGTTGTGGACGGCGGCAGGAGAAGGCCGGTCCGTCGCGACCGCCGCTGGCGCTGCCGGTTCGAGATCCTCGCGTGCGCTCATGAACGCTCGGGGGCTGCGGGTGCGGAAGCGATGAACTCCTCACGGCGACGCATCGGTCACCTCTGGTGCAGCGGCGTCGTGTGTACCGCAC
>DASTNM010000395.1:0-2960 GCA_035762745.1 Candidatus Polarisedimenticolia bacterium | reverse complement strand
CCTGTGGAGCTGCCCGCGTCAGGCGCGTCGGCGCTATTGGAGCGTTCTCGAAGAGGACTGCGGCGAGCGTCTGGTGCTCCTCCGTCCGCGCCTCGGCGGAACCGGCACGATGGTGCCGAAGCGCGGTGACGTCGAGCGCCTGGTCGGGGCCGGCGAGGAGGCGCTGCAGGGGGAGGCGCTGGCTCGCGTGCGGGCCTGGATCGCTCCGGAAGCGGCGCGGGGGGCCGGGTTTCCTTGACACCCCCGGGGCCGGGTGCTAGCATGCGCTCCCTTCCCGGGGAGGGGGCGATGGGCACGCTCGGGGTGATCGGCGGCAGCGGGCTGTACCGTATGGCCGGCCTCGAGGGGCTGCGCGAGGAGCGCCTGACGACACCGTTCGGCGACCCCTCCGATGCCTATCTGATCGGGCGTCTCGGCGGGCACGACGTCGCGTTCCTGGCGCGCCACGGGCGCGGCCACCGGCTCCTCCCGACCGAGATCAACTTCCGCGCGAACATTTACGGCTTCAAGGCGCTGGGGGTGACGCGCCTGGTTTCGGTGAGCGCCGTCGGCAGCATGAAGGAAGCGCTGCGGCCGCTCGACGTCGTCCTGCCGGACCAGTTCATCGACTGGACCCGGCAGCGTCCGTCCACCTTCTTCGGATCCGGCCTCGTGGCGCACGTCTCCCTCGCCGATCCGGTCTGCCCCGTGCTCCTCGACTCCCTGGCCGGGGCGGGCCGGGAAGCCGGCGCCCGCGTGCAGCGAGGCGGCACCTACCTGTGCATCGAAGGGCCCCAGTTCTCGACCCGCGCCGAGTCGCACCTGTACCGTTCCTTCAAGGTCGACGTCATCGGCATGACCAACGTGCAGGAGGTGAAGCTGGCGCGGGAGGCGGAGATCTGCTACGCCACGCTCGCCATGGTGACCGACTACGACTGCTGGCGGGCGGAGGACGAGGCGGTGACCGTGGACGAAGTGGTGGCGCGCCTCAACGACAACGCGCGCACCGCGCAGAGCATACTGGCCTCCGTCGTGGGGCGGCTTCCCGAGGAGCGGCGCTGCGCCTGCGCCGGCGCCCTCAAGAGCGCCCTTCTGACCGATCGGGAACTGGTCCCGCCCGAAACCCGCGAGCGGCTCCGACTCCTGGTCGGCCGCTACCTGGACTGAGCGCCGTGTCCTCCCTTCTCGTCGTCGGTTCCGTGGCGTTCGATTCGGTGCGGACTCCCTACGGGGAGAGGCGCGAGGTCCTGGGCGGCTCGGCCGTCTACTTCTCGGTCGCGGCCTCCTACTTCACGCGCGTCCGCGTCGTCGCGGTGGTCGGGCAGGACTTCGGCGAGGAGCCGATGCGCCTGCTGCGCGAGCGCGCCATCGACACCACCGGCATCGAGATCCGCAAGGGAAAGACCTTCCGCTGGTCCGGCGAGTACTCCGACGACCTCAACGATCGGACGACGATCTCCACGCATCTGAACGTCTTCGAGTCGTTCGAGCCGAAGATCCGCCGCGAGGACGTCGGTGTCGGCAATCTCTTCCTCGGCAACATCGATCCCGACCTGCAGGCGCAGGTCCTGCGCCAGGCGCGGCCACGCTTCAGCGCCTGCGACACGATGAACTTCTGGATCGAGGGGAAGACCGACAGTCTCAAGCGCCTTCTGCGCTCGGTCGACGGCCTAGTGATCAACGACGCCGAGGCCCGCCTCCTGGCGGGGGAGCTGAACAGCGTGGCGGCGGCGCGTCGCCTCCTGGCGCTCGGCTTGCGCTTCCTGGTGATCAAGCGGGGCGAATACGGAGCGGCGCTGTTCACCGGCGGACATTACTTCGCGGTGCCGGCCTACCCGGTGGAGCGCCCGGTCGACCCGACCGGAGCGGGGGACAGCTTCGCCGGAGGCTTCATGGGCTGCCTGGTGGAGCGCGGCGAGACGACCGGGAGGGCACTGCGCGAGGCGATGATCTACGGCAGCGTCCTGGCCTCGTTCTGTGTCGAGGATTTCAGCCTGCAGCGCTTCGCCGGCGTGACCCGCGCGGCCATCGAAGCGCGCGCCTCGGAGCTGCGGCAGTTCCTCAGCCTCGAAGAGCCCGCGGGCCGCGGGTGAGCTCCGGCACCCCGGGGATGGTGCGTCTCCTGCTGCTACCCCTCGTCGCGACCCTGGTCATCTACCCCTTCATGGCGCGGCTGATCCTGCGCGGGCGGCACGGCAGGGCCGCCGCCGTCGTCCTGCTCTGGGCCGCGCTCCTGTCGGGCCTCGTCATCGCCTACGCCGCCCGCCACCCGGGCACCGCCGGCGGCCTGATTCTCGGCGGGCCCGCCTATCGCGACGAGATGTTCGGTTTCCTCAGGAGCGGCGTGGGTCGCGAGGGGGATCCGCGCGCCTTCGTGCCGCAGCACCTTCTGCACCTGGGGCTCTTTGTGATCCTGTCGGTCGCGAGCGCGGGGTTTCTCGGGCTGGCGCTCGGCGCCATCCTGGTCGGCTACATGTCCTACTACGTGGGCGCCCTGGCGGCGGCGGGCGGCGGGTGCGCGCGGGCCTTCCTCCTCGGCTGGCCACCCTACGCCCTGTTGCGGGTGACCGGGTATGTTCTGCTGGGGGTGGCGTTGGCCCGCCCCCTGCTGTTCGCCGCCGCCCGCCGCCCGCGCGCCCCGTTCGTCCGCTGGCGCGCCTGGTACGCCTTCGCCGGGGCCCTTCTGCTCGCCGATCTCCTGTTGAAGAGCCTCCTCGCTCCCGCCTGGGCGGACCTCCTCGCCCCCTGCCTCCCGGCCGGCCTGCCGCATCCTTGACAGGCTTCGAAGAGATCGGCGAGGATCGCGCGCATCGCTTGAGAGACAAGGGACCGGGAGAGACTGTGGCATGGCGGCGCGCATCGTTCTGGGCGAACTCGACGGCAAGGGGCTGCGCATCGCCGTCGTCGTCAGCCGTTTCAACGATTTCATCTCCGAGCGGCTCCTGCACGGGGCGATCGACTGTCTGGAGCAGCACGGTGTG
>DASTNM010000394.1:0-4747 GCA_035762745.1 Candidatus Polarisedimenticolia bacterium | reverse complement strand
ACGACAGCATGCGCGCCACCACCGGCTGGGAAGCCGCCAAATCCGGAAGCGCCTCTCCCTCGTGGACCGTCCCTGTCTGGCGCACCGGAAGGCCCTGCGAACGGGCGACCGCCTCAAGCTTTCCTCCGGCGGCGGCGCGGGCGAAATCGGCGCTCCGCTTCACAATCTCGCCGCGGGCCCGCTCGGACTTCAGCTCCTCGCGCAAAGCATCGCGGACCTCTTCGAACGGGACGGTCCGGCCCGCACGGGTCTCGGTGACCTTGATGATGTGAAAGCCGAAGGAGGTCCGCACCAGGTCGCTGACCCCGCCGATCGGGAGCGCGAAGGCCGCGGCCTCGAACTCCGGCACCATCTGTTTGCGGCCGAAGAAGTTCAGATCACCGCCATTCTTGGCCGAGCCTGTGTCCTCGGAGTATTTGCGTGCGAGAGCGGCGAAATCTTCGCCCGCCTTGGCGCGCCGCAAGACGTCACGAGCCTTGCCCTCGATCTTTCCGACGCTCGCGGCGTCCGCCCCGGCGGCAACCTTGAAGAGGATGTGGGAGGCCCGGCGTTGATCCGGGACCGTGTAACGAACGTTGCGGTCGCGCTCGTACGCGGCGCGCACCTCGTCATCGCTCACGGTCCGGGTGGCGGCCAGATCGGCAGGACTGAAGAGAACGTAAACTCCGCTCCGCCCTTCCCCTTTGGAGTAACGGTCCTTGTGCTCCTCGTAGTAGCGCGCCACCTCGGCCTCGGAGGGCCCGCCCGGCCGGCGCAGGCGATCGGGGGAGATGATCACGTATTCGACCGTCGATTTCTGATTCCGTTTCAGAAACTCCTGCTCGACCTCGGGATCGCTCACCGTGACGGCATCCTCGACGAGGCTCCGGAGCTTCTCGATCACCAGGTCATGCCGGATCTGTTCCTCGAAATCCGCGAGGCTCAGGCGGTCCTCGCGAAAGAGGCTGCGGTAGCGCGCCAGACCGATGAACTGGCCGTTTTCCTGAAGCCTCGGGTCGCGCGTAATCGCTTCGGTCACCTCGCGGGGAGTGACGGTGATGCCCTGCCTCATCGCCTCCTGGTAGACGAGCTCCTGCTCGACGAGGTCGTTGATCGCCCGCTGCCCGATCTTTAGAAAGGCACGCTGCTGAGCGTATTGCTCGCCCAGGATCGCCTGGTAGGTGCTATCGATCTGGCGGGCGTACGACTGAAAGCGGGCGACCGGAATCTCCTCGCCGTTGACACGCGCCGCCCAGGTCGCCGTGGGCCTGCGGCTCGAGGTGCCTCCACCCCAGCTGGCGAAGGCCCACCAGATGAACATGAAGACGATCACGACCAGGAGCCATTTCAGGTAACTGAACCACTCGCGCATCTGCCGCAGCATCGAGGTCGCCTCAAAAAAAGGACCCGAGGGAAGGTCTTCCACCGGATAAGGCGAGAGTTTACCGGGGGCGGCCTCCCGCGGCAAGTGACTTTTCTTGCGTAACGCGTCGCCGCTCCTATATTTGAGTCGTATTCCGGTTGCGATCCGGACGACTCCGCTTGCCGGCGGCTGGTAACTCGCTCAGCAGGCAGGGGTTGCGCGGGACGCCCGTGGGGGCCGGCGCGAACGATCCCCCCGAAGCCCGGACCCGAGGATGCCAGATGGCGCATGGAGGGCAGCGGCCGCAGGTCCTGCTGGACTGGGCCACCATCTCCTACCGCAGCATCATGCGGGGGGTTGTCTACCTGGTCCTGATCGCTGCCGCGGGAGGGCTCTTCTACTATCTCAAGGCCGCGCGCCGCGAAACGCCACAGGAGCAGGCGCTGCATGAGATCGGCCAGGCCGAGCGGATGTACCGCGAGGCCCAGGTCGCCGCGGGAGCCGACGCCCGGTTGGGCCGGGTGGCCGAGAGCGCCGCCAAACTCCTCACCTCGGCCCGTCTCTCGTACGACCGGCAGGACTTTCCCGAGGCGCGCTCGGCCGCGCAACAGTCCCAGTCGTTCGCGCAGAAGATCCTGGAAGGCTCCGGCGGCGAGGCCTTCACCGCCAAGATCTACAAGTACGAGGGGGACGTCAAGATCAAGCGGGCGCGCCAGTTCGTCTGGGACACGATCTCGAGCAACACCGCCCTGCGCATCGGCGACCAGATCAAGACGGCCAGCAACGGATCGGCGCAGATCATCTACTTCGACGGGACCATCACGACCATCAAGCCGGGCTCGCTTCTGGAAATCCGTGAGCTGTTTGAAGATCCGGCCACCCGGGTGCGCAAGGTGCGCGAGAAACTGAACTGGGGAGGCGTCTCGGCGAGCATGCCCGATGCCAATGTGGCTGGCTCCTTCCACGAGGTGTCGACGGACTCGACGACGGCGCGCGCGGTGAGCAAAGCGCAGTTCGAGATCGCTTTCGACGAAAGGACCCACCAGACCCGGACCGAGGTCCAGAGCGGTTCCGCCGAAATCGAGACGGGCGGGAAGAAGCTGACGCTGCAGCCGCAGGAGCGGTTGGAAGTGAACCGCGAGCAGGTGGTCAGCCGCCAGAAGTTGCTCCCGTCGCCCCAGCCCCAGGCACCCGCCGACGCGCAGGTCTTTCTGTTGGAAGATCCCGCGTCGCGCACCACGCTTCTGCGCTGGGCGGCGGTCGAGGGGGCGAGGCGCTACCGACTGCAGATCGCCCGCACGGCTCTGTTCGGCGAGCTGCTCCTCGACAAGTCCGACATCCGCTCGACCAGCGTGCAGATCCCCGGTCTTCAGGAGGGGAACTACTACTGGCGGCTCTCGGCGATCGACGCCAGGGAGGTCGAGAGCGCCTTCTCTGAGATCCGCAAGTTCAAGATGGCGGGCGCCCAAGATCGGCGGACCCGGGATGCCACGCCGCCGCCTCTCGAGGTCGAGGACTTCCTGCCGACCGGTCACCTGGTGATCATCAACGGGCGGACCGAGCCGGGTGCCGTGCTCCTGGTCGACGGCCAGAAGATCGACGTGTACGAGGACGGCGCGTTCACCGCGGTTGTACGCATGAAAAAGGAAGGCTTGAACCAGCTCGAGATCGTCGCCCAGGACGACGCCGGAAACGTGAATCGCGTGCGGCGCAGCGTCTACGTCGAATCCTTCTAACGGGCAGGACATGCCGGCGCGCGAGCCAAGGATCCTGCTGGTCCTCGTGGACGACGAGAAGCCCACACGGGTTCTCGGACGGATGGGGACCTCCACGACCCCTTTCGTCACGGCCCGCTGGGGCAGTCTCCCCGAGGCCCCGATCAGGGAAGGCCGGATCGACGCGATCCTCTATCAGGTCGATGGTCACGGCCGGAGCCGCCCCGATGCGCAGCAGCGGCTGCGACGGCTGGCCCCGGGGATCCCTCTGCTCCCGTTCCGGGTCGAAAGACCGGCCCGCAAGCGGACCGGCGGCGCCGGAGCCCCGCGGCACCGTGCCGGCGAGGGCGACGATCATCCTCTGGTGGCGCCCCTTGACCCGCGCTTCGTCGAGGCCCTCGTTGAGCGGGAACGCCAGATCACCGAGCTGCGTCAGCGCGCCCGCCGGACGCTCGGGGAGGCGCGCGAGCAGGGCGAGACGCTGGAAGCCCTCGCGGCCATCGTGCGCCTGACCGGAAGCGAGCTCGACCCGCACCGCATCGTCGACCTGGCCATGGAGCGTGTGCGGCTCTTCTTCAGGCTTCGTGCCTGGCTCTTCCTGCTTGCCGATCCGGAGCAGGGAATCCTGACCGTCGAGCAGACCGGTGGCGAGGGCTTCGCCGCCAGCCGGGGGACGCGCCTCGCGGTCGGGGAGGGGATCGCGGGTCGCGCCGCGCAACTGCGGCAGCCGATCCTGGTCGACGACGTGGGTGTGGACGGCAGCACGCACGGCGCGCCCGAGCTGCCGGGCCGCCTCGCCGCGCGCTCGTTGCTGGCGGTGCCGCTTCTGAGCCGTGGTCGGGTGATCGGGGTCGTCGAAGCGATCGACCGGTTGAACGGTGGTCGCTTCCGCAGCCAGGACGCGCGGCTGCTGTCGCTGCTGCTCGAGCCGGCGGCCGTCGCGGTCGACAACGCGCTGCTGCTGCGGAAATCCGAGGAGCTCTCGATCACCGATGATCTCACCAAGCTCTACAACTCGCGCTTCCTGAACGCGACGCTGCGACGCGAGGTCGAGCGCAGCAAGCGCTACCGCACTCCCGTGTCGCTCATCTTCCTCGACCTCGACGGCTTCAAGGACGTGAACGATCAACACGGGCACCTGTGGGGGAGCCGAACGCTGGTCGAAGTCGGGGCGGTGATCAAAGGGACCGTGCGCGAGATCGACGTGGTGAGCCGATTCGGTGGTGATGAGTTCACCGTCATCCTGCCGCAGACCGGCCCCGAGGGAGCCGTGACGATCGCCGAGCGCATTCGCCAGCGCATCGCCGAGTCCCCCTTCCTCGAATCGTACGGACTGAAGGTGCGCATCTCCGCCAGCATCGGGATCGCCTCGTTTCCGGATCATGGGCGCACCAAGGACGACCTCATCGCACGCGCCGATCAGGCGATGTACGTGGTGAAGGGGCGCGGCAAGAACGGCGTGGCGCTGGCCGCGGCGGACAGCCCCCGCCCGGCCGCCGTCCAGACCGTTCGGTGAGCGCAACATCTAGTCGGGCAAGGAGTTCCGCCGTCATGCCAATGATTTGACTTTGTCCCTGTGGGACCATAATATTAGGCCCCGTTCGAGGTTCTGTAACATCTTGCATCGCGGCGGGTTGCGCGCTCGGTCCAGCGGTCGCCGCACCGGCGTCGGGACGGCGCAAGGGAGGAA
>DASTNM010000393.1:0-7086 GCA_035762745.1 Candidatus Polarisedimenticolia bacterium | reverse complement strand
GGGCGGCACGGCGCCTCCGGCGGAGGTGAGCCAGGCCCCCGCCGCCCCCACACCCCCCTCTCCGACCCCGCAGGAAGTCGAGGGGCGGGTGGCGGAGTTCCTGAGCTGGGCGTACCCGGACGAGCCGGGCTGCCGGGCTCCATCGGGTCTCAAGATCCTCCAGCGCTGGGCGGGCGGGCTACGCGTCGGCTACGACGTGCCGTGCCCCAACCCGCGGCGGCTGGAGGCGGTCCTCCTGACGCGCGAGGGGGAGGGGGTCTGGCAGGTGGCGCGCGGCTTCGAGGCGTCGCCGGAGCGGGTCGAAGCGGCGTTGCAGGGCGAGGGGCTCGAGTCGCCTCCGGGAAACGATGGGAATGGAAAGGACGGCACCGCGCTGCGCGCCGTGACGCCGCCGGCGATAGTGCATCAGGTCGAGCCGGAGTACCCGGAGGAGGCCGGCCGGGCGCGCCTCATCGGCGAGGCTCGCGTCGAGCTCCTGGTCGACATCGCCCCCGACGGGACTCCTCTCCGGGCCCGTTCGCTGCGCGGGCCCGGCCCCGACCTCGGAATGCGCCACGCCGCCACCGAGGCGGCGCTGCGCGATCGCTTCCAGCCGGCGCTGCTCGACGGGAAGCCGGTGCGCTACTTCCTGCCGCTCGACGTCACCTTCCGGGGGCTCCCACCGCAGTCGCGCCAGTGGGACCACAGGGCGCTGTTCCATCTCGAAGCGATCGTCGGGCCCGATCCGGGTCCGCTGGCCGAGGCGCGCCTCAGGCTGGATCGGGGTGAAGCGTTCGACGCCGTGGCGGCCCCGCTCGTGGCCGCCGGGGCGCGTGGTGGTGACTGGGGCTTCGTCTCGGCGGCCTCTCTCCCGGCGCCGCTGCGCAAGGCGCTGCACGAGGCGCCGGTCGGCGGCCTCGTGGGGCCGCTGAAGAGCGGGGAAGATCATTACCTGGTGCGCAAGCGGGGGGAGATCTACTACGCCATCCGCCCGACCGAGGGGACCGAGGTCTCCTACCAGATCCTGCACCAGCGCAACGCCCCCGAGGGGGAGGCACTGCGCCACGCGATCGAGCGCGACATCGCCCTGTTCTTCGCCGAGAGCCGCCGGCGCGCCTCCATGACCGAGGCGGCCCGCCTGATGGGGATCCACCAGACACGGGTCGAGATCGGGCAGCTGGTCATCCTGACCGACGCCCTGGACGACGACGAGATCCGGATGCTCGGCCGGATGGTGGAGGGGGTGATCCGGGCGCACCAGGAGTTCTGGGCGCCTCTCGTCCCGCTGCGACCATTCAACGAGCAGGTGCTGGTCTACGCCTTCGCGCGCCGGGCCGATCATGACGCGCTGCACCGGCTGTGGAGCGCCGCACGGGGGGCCGCAGCGCCGGCGCCTACGGCGACCCCCGCCTGGGGGCCGGCCGGCGAGTACCTCCCCGACTCGCGCATCCTCTCGATTCCGTGCGACGGGGCGGGAGGGCACCTACCGGTCCCGACCTTGATTCACGAAGCGATCCACATGCTCGACTACGAGCGGGTCTACCCCGCCGGCGTCTCGCCGTCACCCTGGTTCGAGGAGGGGCTGGCCAACTACTTCGGCTTCTCGCACGTCGACGCGCAGCTCCGGATCGAACCCGGCGATGTGCGGCGTTCCGGGACGATCGTCACCGACAGCGCCCGGATGCAATTCGACCCGCGCACCCAGCTCCACGACCACCTGCGGCGCAACCGGGAGGAGGGGGCGGTCCCGCTCAGGCCCCTGGTGGCGGCGGGCGGCGCCGACCCGCTCTGGAGCGCCGATCACCCGTCGCGCGGCTACGGCGCTTCCTGGACCCTGGTGCAGTTCCTGCTGCACGGCGAGCGGGGGCGCCGCCGTCCCGCCTTTCTGCAGTACGCCCGAGCCGAGGCGGAGGGCGAAGGAGGGCCGGAGGCCTTCGCGCGGTGGCTCGGACCCGACCTGGAGGGACTCGAGGCCGCCTGGCACGCCTACGAAGAGGGGATGTGATCCCGGGTCGTCCTACTTGCTCTTGGCCAGCTCGGCGTCGATGATCTCGGCGAAGCTGTTGACGTCCCGGGCCCCGACGATCTTGATGCCGTTGATGAAGAAGGTGGGGGTGCCGGTCACCCCGTACTTGTTACCGTCCTGCATGTCCTTGTCGACCTCGGCCTTGAACTTGCCGGAGTCGAGACAGGTCTTGAACTTCTCCTTGTCGATCCCGATTCCTCCCGCCGCCTCGACCAGATCGGCCGCCGCCAGCTTCTGCTGATTGGCGAACATCGCGCCGTGCATCTCCCAGAACTTCCCCTGCTCCTTGGCGCACTCCGAGGCCTCGGCGGCGGTGTGGGCGTTCTGGTGGAAGGGGAGCGGGTAGTCGCGGTAGACCAGACGCACCTTGTCGCCGTACTTCTTGAGGACGTCCTGGACGGTGGTCTCGGCGCGGCTGCAGTAGGGACACTGGTAGTCGGAGAACTCGACGATGGTGACCGGGGCTTTGGCCGGGCCCTTGGCGGCATCGTCGTCCAGGGAGACATCGATCCGGGGCGGCTCCATCATCACCTTCACGGCATACTTTTCGCGCAGCGAGGCGAGCATGGCCCGCTGCAGATCCCCCTGCTTCTGGCTCTTGAGCGCCGTGTTGATGGCGGCCGCCATCTGCTCCTTGGTCTGGCCTCCCATCCGCGTCTTGTTCTGCTCGTAGAAGTCGTCGATCTCCTTCTGCGTCGCATCGGCGACCTTCGAGGTCACCTCGGTCTCCATCAGCTTCTGGCGATTGACCCCGCGGGCCGCCGCCTCCTTGTCGAGGAGCTGCTCGTTGATCAGGGCGTCCAGCGCCTGCTTGCGGGCGTCGAACTCCTGCTGGTTGAGCATCAGCAGGGCGAGGTCGGCGAGCGTGATCGCCTTGTCCCCGACCATGGCGATGGGCGTCGTCCCGGTGGGTGCGGCGGGGGGGACGGGGGCGGCGGCCTCTTTCTTGGCCGCCTTGTCGTCCTTCTTGGCGGCATCGCCGGCTGACGCGCCGCATGCAAAGGCCGCCGCCGCGCAGACGAGAACGGCGACCAGGATCGAACGCTGAACGGGAAGTGCCATGACCCCTCCTTCAGACAGGTTGATGGTGTCCGGGTTCCGGGGGATTTTACAGGCTTCCGGCCCCGCGGTAAAGCCTGTTCCACCCGGAGGCCGCCCCGCCACGGCAGATCCCCCGGCGTTCCGGCCGGCGCCCGGTCAGAGAGTCGGGCGCGCCGGGCCGACCGTCGTCGCCGGCGCCTGACGCTGCAGCCCGGCCTCCAGCGCGGCGGTGATCCGGGCCCGCGTCTCGTCCAGGTGGACCCGCGTCACCTCGTCGAGACGCGACCCCGTCCCGGGGAGGGGCCGGCCGCCCGGACCGACCTCGGCGTCGATGCCGCGCCGCAGCGCCAGAAAATCGGCGCGCGCCAGCGTCCGGGCATCCTCGGGCACGGCCGGGTCGGACTGCACCACGAGTGCTACCAGGGTCGCCAGGTGCTTGCGCTGCAGGTTGCGACGGAACGAATCGACCGATCGCCGGGCGTCGATCTCGGCCCAGACCGCGCGGCGCAGCGAGGAGAACATCTCGGCCATCGTGAACGCCTCCTCGCCCGGAGCGTAGCGGGCCTCGAGGTCGTCGAGCCGCGCCAGAGTGATCGGGTGGTAGAGACGGTCCAGTGCCACCGCCTGGATCGCCAGCACCAGAGTGTGGATCGGCAGGTCGATCCGGTCGATCTGGAAGATCTGCCCCTCGATGTCGGGCAGGCGATCGGCCGCCAGCTTGTTGAGCAATCCGGCGGGGACCCGCAGCGCCTGCGGCCCGAAGATCTCCTTGTTCAGGAAGGCGAGCGCCTCGCGCTGGCGCGCCGCCGGCAGGGGGGCGTAGGGAGGGCGGCCGTTCGGATCGCCGATGTGGTCGCGGGTGTGCCGGATGCCGCCGATGATCTTGGTCACGTTCGCGGCCGCCGGGACCAGCTCGCCCACCCCCTGCGAGAAGACCATCCGCAGCTTCTGATAGCGGGAGCCGGGTTCGCCGAAGCGCCGCTCCATCGTGTCGAACAGCTCGCGGGCGATCGCCGCCCGGCCACGGTAATAGGCCACGATGTCGCCGCCGATGTCCCACATGTTGGAGGCCGGATCGATCCCCTTCGGGGTTCCGGCGAAGGTGTCCTCGTCGGTGCCATAGGCCAGATCCGGCTCGGCGGCGCGCGCCGCGATCGCCTGCAGCGCCGGCCGCTCCCCCTCGGGCGAGTCGGTCTCGATCGGCTTGTAGGCGTACTCGATCGCCCAGCGGTCGTAGGGTCCGATGGAGGCCATCCAGTACTCGCCCTGCCGCGTCCCCCGGGGCGCGATGTTGACCGGGATGTAGTCCATCACCGAGCCGGCCAGCCCCGAGCGCGAGGTCAGGGCGGCATCCTGAAGCCGGTCGTAGGGATGGATACCGCTCGCCTTGAAGTTGTGGCGCAGCCCGAGCGTGTGGCCCACCTCGTGCAGAGTCACGTGGGTGATGAAATCGTCGATGTACGCCTCGCGGGCCCGCGGGTCGGCGAGGCCGCGCGCCTCCAGGACGTTCCAGCCGAGCGCCGCCTGCTCCGCGATCCCTCGGGCGTAGTCGCAGTACCCGAGCGCCGCCGCCGGCGTCCCTGGGCGTGTCCCCGCCCCGAGGAGCGCCCGTCCCGCTGCCGCCCCCTGGGCGTCGAGCCCGTCCGACAGGAGCGGCTCGAGCGGCAGAGGGCCGAGCATCGAGGTCCAGCCGCGCAGCGACCGCAGCAGGGCCGCCGACGGGGAGGATGCGGCGCCCGACGCCGCCGGCGTGACCAATTCGTCGAACTCGCGGCGCGTGACGCGGATCATGTCGGCGCTGAAGCGGATGTCGGCGTCGAAGATCTCGCCGGTGTACGGGTCGATGCGCGACGGCCCCTGGGCGAACCCGGCGTTGGGGGCCACGATCCAGCGCAGGGTCGAGTAACGCACGTCGGCGGCGTCCCAGTCCGGATCGTCCGGCTGCTCCTTCACCACCATGGCGTTCTTGAAGCCGATCGCCTCGAAGGCGGGGTTCCACCCGAGCACGCCGCGCCGCACGGCGTCGCGGTATTCCTTCGGGATCGTGTTCTCGAGATAGAAGACGATCGGCTGCTTCACCTCGGAGAGCGCCGCCTTCGGATCCTGCTTCTCGAGATGCCAGCGGGTGACGTAGCGCGCCGTCGGCTCGTCGGGGCGGTCGTCGCTGTAGTCGTCGACCATCGCCAGGAAGTGACCGACCCGGTCATCGGCCAGCCGCGGCCGGTAGCCGGTCTCCGGGAGCCGCGCGATCGAGTAGTGGTACCGGATGAGCAGGCTGCGGGAGTCGGCGGCGTACAGCAGAGGCTTCTTGAACTCCGGCGTCTTGAAGTGCAGCACCGTCTCGAAGTCGACGTTTCTCGGGAACGCCTTGCAGGACGCGATCGAAGCCCCCTCCCGGTCGAACTGGTAGGGTGCCTCGAAGAGGGTCTTGAGGGTGAGGGACATCCCCTCCAGGTCGTTCAGGAACAGCGCGCCGAGGTCGACCAGGACGCTCTTGCGCTCCGGGTGCGGCTGGCTCTCGATCTTCGCCGTGCCGACGATGGCGTCCGGCGCGGCGACCGACGCGGGAGCATGCAGCGTCGAGGAGGCGGAGGCGCGGAACAGTGCGTTCCGGTGGATGAGCTGCAGCGTCTTGCCGACGCGGTGGAAGGCGACCGGGTACTCCGGCAGCATGTCGGCGGGATAGAGGAAGCCCTGGCCGACCCCCGACACCAGGGTCGGGTTCAGAAGGAAGGTGACATCGAGCTGCTCGGGGGCGACCTCCAGCAGGTACTTCCCATCCTCTTCCTTGATATGGACGGTGAAGAGCCCCTTCAGCTCTCTCGCTCCCTTGACCGCCTTCTCGAAGGTCGGCTCCTTCGACGGCTCCTGATCGTCCTTGGCGCCGGCATCCTTGCCGCCCGTCTCTTTCGCCGCGCTCTCCTTCGCGGCCGCCTCCTTGCGGTCGTCGCCGGGGCGGCGTGTGGAGGCCCCGGCCGGTGCCGGCAGCAGGCCGGCTGCCGCGAGAAGGAACGCCAGAAGGGTTGGACCGGTCCGCATGCGGGTCGTCGACATCGTCTCCTCCCTTGAAGGGCGGCTGCCCCGGAGAGATACGCGCTCAGGGGACCAAACGTTTCATATTACAGGATAGGGCCGGAAAGGGTTACAATGAGCCTCCCCCGGCACATACCCAGTCAGGAGGCGAGTCCGTCGATGAAGTACCGTCAGCCCGGTTACCGTGATTCGGAGTACAAGGAGGAGCGGGAGAAGCGACGGCAGGAGGACCCCGGACCCCGCGGTCCCCGGGAGCCACGCGGCATGGCGCGCGAGGCGCGGCTGGTGATGCGTTGCTTTCAATGCGGCCACCAGGAGCCGGCCGCCGAGAGCCTGGACCCGGCGACCCTCTGCCCCTTCTGCAAGGCCCCCCTGCACTGCTGCCGCAACTGCGTCCACTTCGACTCGGGGGCCCGCTTCGAATGCCGCCAGCCGATCCCCGCTCGGATCCTCTCGAAGACCGCCGCCAACAGCTGCTCCTTCTTCCGGCCGGAGACCGTCCTCGACGCCACCGGCCGCCGCATCGCCACACCTGCCCCCGCCCCCGTGGCTGAAAAGGGCAGCGCCGGCCGCGCCGCCTTCGACGCGCTGTTCAAGAAGAAGTAGCCCGCTTGTTGGTGCCGGGAAGGTCTGGTGCCACCTAGCAGTTCCTCATCCCGAAGCACAAGAGCGGCCGCGGCATCTTATCTTCATCGGGATGCGGGGCGTCCGGGGGGGCGTCGAGACCTTCGGTCCGGCCCGGAAGCTCCGAGCAACCCAGAGAGAGCCAGACGCGGGCCGCGCGGTCTGATCACCGCGTGGCCCGCTGAGCGATCGACGCGGGCGCCGGCAGTTGGACGGTGCGCCGCGCCCACGTTCGTTCTACCTTCCACCCGTCGCCGGACGGCGCCTCCAAGCCTCGCCGCTCCGCGCCCAACAGAGCGCCGCGAACTTCAAGGAGGTAGAACATGGACCATCGTCCCCGCGTGCCTGTCCCTTCGTGTCTCCAGATCGCCACCATCGCCCTG
>DASTNM010000392.1:0-3566 GCA_035762745.1 Candidatus Polarisedimenticolia bacterium | reverse complement strand
CCCCGCCGCCGCGGCTGCCGGTGACCGAGCGTCTGCTGGCGCGCGTCCTGGTCCTGCCGACCGGCACGGCCGTGTCGCCGCAGGCGATCGCCGGCATTTGCGGCATCCTGAGTCTCGTCGTCTCCAGGGCGCGGGAGGCGGTCCGTCTGCTGTCGGCGCCGCCTCCCCGGCCGCTGGCGGTCGGAGCGGAGTGGACGCTGTGACCGACTGGACCCGGCACTGGACGACCTATCCGCTCCGCTTCCCCCCGGGCGATCACCTGCGTCAGGTCGGCAAGACGGTCGGCGGCCGGCCGATCTCCGAGGAGCAGGTCGACCGCATCGTGACCGACATCGAGCGCGGCCTGGGTCTCGAGCCGAACGACGTCGTCCTCGACCTGTGCTGCGGCAACGGGCTGCTGACCGCCCGGATTGCGCGCCGCTGCCGGCGTGTTCTCGGCGTCGACCTCTCCGAGCCCCTCCTGCGGGTCGCCGAGCGCGATCACCGCCCGGACAACGTCGCGTACGCGCGGCTGCCGGCGCTGCAGGCGGCGCGCCTGCCGCTGCCGCCCGGCGTGCGCTTCAACAAGGTCCTGATGTACGAGGCGCTGCAGCATTTCCGGACCGCCGACCTCCCCTCCCTGCTCGACGCCATCCTGGCCCTGGTGGGCGAGGGGTTCGTCCTGTTCTTCGGCAGCGTTCCGGACCGCGCCCTGAGGCGTCGCTTCTACGACACGCCGCGGCGCCGGCTGGTGTCTCTGGCGCGCGCCCTCCTCGGCCGGGACGCCATCGGCACCTGGTGGGAGCGCGGCGTCCTGCGCCGGGCGCTCGAGGATCGGGGGCTCGAGGCTCTCTTCCTCGAGCAGAGCAGAGAGCTGCACACCAGCCACTACCGCTTCGACCTGGCCGCCGTGCCGCGCATCCGTCCGGCCGCCTGAGGATCCGCCGACGATGATTCCGCCCGCCCGCCGCGCCGACCTGCCGTTCGAGAGGGTGGTCCTGATCCTCGGCATGCCGCGATCGGGCACCTCCTGGCTCAGCCAGATCGTCGACAGCAGCCCGGAGGTCCGCTTCCGCCTGGCGCCGATCTTCTCCTACGCCTTCAAGAACGCCGTGCACGAGGGTTCCTCGCGCGCCGAGTGGGAGGCGCTCTTCCGGGGGGCCTACCACTCCGACGATCCGTTCATGTCGCAGGCGGTCAACCGGGCCGCCGGCCGGTACCCGGTGTTCGACCAGAAGGCGCCGCAGCCACAGGTCCTGGCGATCAAGGAGACGCGCTTCCACAACTTCATCACCCGGACGCTGGATCTCTTCCCCGATCTGAAGATCGCGGCGATCGTCCGCCACCCGTGCGGCGCCATCCACTCCTGGCTGAGCACCCCGAAGGAGTTCCCGCCGGGAGCCGACCCGCTCTCGGAATGGCGCACCGGGCGTTGCCGCAAGACCACGCCGGAGGAGTTCTGGGGCTTCGAGGACTGGAAGTCGGTGACCCGGCAACACCTGGCCCTCGAGCGCTCACGTCCGGAGCGCGTCCGCATCGTGCACTACGAGACCCTGGTCGAGGAGGCGGCCGGCACCACGCGCGCTCTGTTCGACTTCCTCGGCCTGCCTTTCGCGGCGCCGACCGAGCGCTTTCTGCGCGACAGCCAGGAACGGCACGTCGAGGACTCACACGCGGTCTTCAAGCACAAGCGCGTCAAGGATCGCTGGAGAACCGACCTGCACCCGTCGATCCGCGACGCCATTCTGGGTGAGATCGAAGGGACCGACCTCGAGAGGTTCCTCTCATGAGACTCGGGATTATGCAGCCGTACTTCTTCCCGTACCTCGGATACTTCGACCTGATCGCGAGCACCGACCGCTGGGTGGTCTTCGACACGGCCCAGTACATCCGCCACGGCTGGGTCAACCGCAACCGGATCCTGCATCCCACGCACGGCTGGCAGTACGTGGGCGTGCCGGTCCGCGGCCACTCGAGCCGTGCGCCGATCAAGGAGGTCGAGATCGCCGAGGGCGGCGGCTGGCGGGAGCGCCTTCTCGGACAGCTGATGCACTATCGGCGGGAGGCGCCGCATTTCCGCGCCGCCCTGGCGCTGGTCGAGGAGTGCCTGCTGGGCGAGGAGATCTCCCTCGGCCGCCTCAACGTCCGGATCCTGGCGACACTCTGCCGCCGGCTGGAGATCCCGTTCGAGTATGCCGTCTTCTCGGAGATGGGGCTGCGGCTCGAGGCGGTCGAGGGACCGGGTGACTGGGCCCTGAAGATCGCCGCCGCCCTCGGGGCCGACGAGTACGTCAACCCTCCGGGCGGCGCCGGCCTGTTCGATGCGGCCCGCTTCGCGGCCCGGGGGGTCCGCCTGACCATCCGCAGCTTCCGCAACATGGAGTACGCGTGTGGCAGCCGCCCCTTCGAGCCGGCGCTGTCGATCATCGACGTCCTGATGTGGAACTCCGCGGCGGCGGTCGGCCGCTACCTGGGCGAGTGGGAGGCGGCCCGATGAGCGCGCCCCGCGTCCCGCCGCCACCGGGGTCGCTCTATGTCAACGCCGGCTGCGGCGACCACGCCATCCCCGGCTTCGTCAACCTGGACATCGGCCCCGGCGGCGACCTCCAGGTCGACGTCACCGAGGGGCTGCCGTTCGCCGACGGCTCGGTGCACGGCCTCTTCAGCGAGCACTTGATCGAGCACCTGACGCAGGCGGACGGGGTGGCCTTCCTGCGCGAGTGCCGCCGGGTCCTGGTCCCCGGCGGCCTCGCGCGGATCGCCACGCCCGACCTCGACGCGGTCGTGCGCGAGTACGCGAGCGGCGAGTTCCTCAACCCCGAGTGGCTGCGGCACGGGTACGACTGGATCCAGAACCGCTGCGAGATGCTGAACATCGGCATGCGCGACTGGGGCCACCGGTGGCTCTACAACGAGGAGGAGCTGGCGCGGCTGGGAACCATGGCCGGGCTGACCGTCTGCGGCCGCCGCCGACGCGGCGAGAGCCCGCACCCGCCGCTTCGCGGACTCGAGCATCGCGACGGATCGCGTCTCGTCCTGGAGTTCGTCAGAAACCTGCCGCGCCTCGATCACGAACCGCTGGTCAGCATCGTCATCACCGCATACAACCCGAAGTACTTCCGCCAGGCGCTCGAGAGCGCCCTGGCCCAGACCTACCCCCTCATCGAGGTCGTGGTCGGCGACGATTGCCCGGACGACCGCGTGCGCGCCATCAGCGTGGAGCTGGCCGGTCCCGACCCGCGCCTGCGCTACGAGCGCAACGACCCGCCCCTGGGGGGGCCGCTCAACCGGCGGCGCTGCTTCGAGCGGGCGCGCGGCGAGTACATCAAGTTCCTCAACGACGACGATCTGCTGCATCCCGACTGCGTTCGCCGCATGGCCGCCTGTCTCGTGGCCCGCCCCGAGGCAACCCTCGTCACCTCGCGCCGCCGCCGAATCGACGCCTGCGGCGAGCCGCTTCCGGACGAGCCGTGCACCGAGCCGCCGGTCGAGCAGGACAGCCTGATCACGGGCGTTTCGGTCGCCGCCGTCATGCTCGACCGCAGGCTCAACTTCGTCGGCGAGCCGAGCACGACGATGTTCCGCAA
>DASTNM010000391.1:0-2097 GCA_035762745.1 Candidatus Polarisedimenticolia bacterium | reverse complement strand
GCTGGCGCGCCTGCGCCAGGCTCTTCGGGCAGGCTAGCGCACGCCGCGGGTCGCGGCGTAAATCTCCAGCATCCCGCGGATCGTGGTCAGGTTCGTGAGCAGAAAGATCCCCACGAGCGCCCAGGTGGCGGCGCGCGCCAGCCAGAGCGTGGCCCTCCTCTCGAGCGCCAGATGGAGAAGAAACGGGGCGAGGGCGCAGAGCGCGAAGCAGGCCACCGCCGCCTGGGTCTGGGCCAGGCCGGCCGGCAGGGCATAGAGAAGTCCGGTGGCGACCGCCGTGACGGCGAACGGGAAGACGGTGTAGAGGTCCGCCTCACGGATCATCTCCTCCAGGTAGAGGCCGGCAGCGACGCACAGAAACGGGTAGATCGGGATGCGGTACCAGCCGTAGATGACCCGCTGATCGGCGGTCAGGGCGATCAGCACCCCGTAGATCGCCAGCGGCACGAGGAGCGAGCGCGCCTGCTTCAGGGCGGCCACGCCGGCGGCCAGAAGCAGCCACAAGTACCAGCCGCGCCCGAACCATTTGACCACCACCTTCCCGCCCAGAAGATCCTGCAGCGCGTCGAGGCTTACCCATTTCGTCGTCGACTGCGCCTCGATCACCTTCAGGAAGATGTTGAAATCGAGGGCCCAGGCGTAGACCAGGTAAAGGGCGAGGAAGCCGGCCGTCACCAGCATGGCGAGGGCCGCGCCGCGGGCCCGCCTGGCCCGCAGCATCAGGACCAGGACCGTCGCCGGCACCGCGACGCCGGTGGCTTTGGTCCAGAGCGACAGCCCGCACAGGATCCCCGCCAGGGCGGCGTCGCGCGGCGCCTGGGTCCGCTCGTGGCGTCGCGCCAGCAGGATGGCCCCCATGAAGAGAAGCGCCAGGAGGCTCTCCGCCTTCACCAGCCTGTGGGACAGCACGATGAGCGGCAGCGTGGCGTAGACCAGAGCCGCGAGCAGGGCCGCCCGCTCGGAGGCGCCGTAGGCGCGCGCCAGCCGCACGAGCAGGATCGTCCCCAGGAGGCTCAGCACGATCGGCACCAGTCGCATGACCGGCAGGCTGCACCAGAGGTAGTCGGGGGCCCCCGCAGGGAGCGGCGGCGAGGAGGCGGCGGCGAGCGAGTTGACCAGCCCCACGAGGATCGAGAAGAGAGGGGGGTGATCGAAGTAGGGCCAGACCAGCACGTAGCGGTCACCGAACCAGCGGAAGTCCCGCGTCTGCAGCACCGGGTAGCGATCCGGGAAGGTGCTCCAGGCGGCCGGCTGCGTGTGATGCAGGAGGTTCCAACCCTCCCAGGCATGCTGGTACTCGTCGGCGGTCTCGTGGTGGAACGGCACCAGGGCGTAGTCGTCGAAACGCAGGAGGGCAGCCAGGATCAGGATGGCGCCGAGCGCCAGGCGCGGCCTCTCGGCGGCGAGGCGCTCGACCAGGCGGGCCGCAGGGCCGCCGGCGCGGCGGCCGGCGAGGACGAGACCGAGCGCCGCCAGGATCCCGCCCGCGAGAAGGGACCAGCCGGCGGCGTGGCGCCTGCGGTCGCTCTCGATGGCGGCCCGGTCGACCGCCAGGTGGGAGGCGGGGATGGGCCGCAGATCGCCGCCGGGAGGGCGCCAGCGCAGGATCAGCTTCGCCTCCCCCTGCGACAGCCGGTAGTCGACCTCGAGAGGATGCAGCCCCGCCCGCAGCGTCAGCTCCGCCAGGGCATCCGTGGCGAGCGGCACGGCGACACCGTCGATCAGCAGCGTCGTCTCCCCCGTCGCTTCGATCGCGAAGCCGTACCTTCCCTCTTCCGGAACCTGCAGGAGGCCGCTCCAGCGCACGACCATGGGCGGCATCGTGACCGGGATGCCGAAGCGGCTCAGGTCCCAGTGATAGATGTAGGCCGCGTCGATCCGCTGCGGCACCGGGAAGTCGAGGTCGGGGTCGATCCGCTCGTGCACCGGGATCTCCGCGCCCCCCTCGAGGTGGATGGCATAGCGCCCCAGCAGGCCTCCGCCCGGGGCCAGCCACCGAAGCAGCAGCCAGACCCAGACCGCCAGGATGGCGACGGCCAGGTAGGCGATCCGCCGCGCGGCGCGCTCCGAAGGGAGAGTCACCGCCTCCGCCGGTCG
>DASTNM010000390.1:0-8300 GCA_035762745.1 Candidatus Polarisedimenticolia bacterium | reverse complement strand
CCGCTTCCTCTGGGACGGCGGCTTCGCCGGTGCCGCCGATGTGGTGCGGTCGCCCCGCAACGGCCGGATCGTTCCGGTCGTCGGAACCGAGACGCTGCGCTCGCTGGACGAGCTTCGCCCCCTCCTTCGTCCGGCGACCGGCGGCCAGCCGATCCTCGGTCTCGATCTGGGCCCCGGAGGGGTCCACAGCCGCTCGCCTCTCGTCGCCGTCCTCGGAGAGGAGGAGTTGCTGCGACGAGCCCTGCGTCAGGGCTTTCGGAGCGTCATCCTGCTGTTCATCGACCGTGTGGGGACGGGGGAGGGGCTGCCGCGCCTCCGGCTGGAGCGGCTGCGCGCCGCGGCTCCGCGCGCGGATCTTCTGGTCGGCGGCGGAATCGCCTCGCTGGACGATCTCGCCTTCCTGCTCGCCGGCGGCTTCTCGGGAGCGCTCCTGGCGACGGCGCTGCACGAGGGGCTGTTCGCGGTCGAGGATCTGCGGCGCGCCCGGTACCTGAACTGAGCCACTCCGGGCGGCCGTCTTTCAGACGTCCTCGAGTGTCGAAGTCGGCAGGCGCGGCGTCACCTGGATGGAACGGAAGCGCCGCAGGAGAACCTGGCCGCCCGGCATCCCCTTGCGCTTGTGGACGTGCTTGCGCTGCGTGTAGTGCACCTCGACCTTCCCCTCCTCCCGCGCGCCGCTGTAGAAGGCGGCCACCTCGGCGGCGGTCCGCAGCGTCCCCTCCGGCAGCGATTTGAGGCGCTGCGGGTTTCGCACCACGACATGCGCCCCCGGGTGATCGGCGGCATGCAGCCAGAAGTCCCACGGCGAGGCGACCCGGAAGGTGAGAGTGTCGTTCTCCTCGCCGCTCTTGCCGACCAGGATCACGAGACCGTCGCGCGAGGTGAGGCTGCGCACGCGGGCCGGCGCCTCGCGCGCGCGGCGCGGCGGGTCGGACTTCTTCCGCTTCGGCGCGTGTACGAGACCGAGACGGGACATCTCCTCCCGCAGCCGGTCGAGATCCTGAGGGCCGCGAACGTCGCGGGCGGGCGCGGCGAGCGCCCGCCACTCCTCGAGGCGGCGGCGCGCCGCCCGCAGCCGCGTCTCGATCGTCGCCACACCGCGCTTCCCCTTCTTGTAGCGTGCGAAGAGGACCTGGGCGTTTACCTTTAACGGGAGGGCGGGGTCGATCGGAACGACGAGCGGGGCCCCTTCCGGGGCGTAAGGATCGGAAACGAGGGCGGTCCGCCCCTCGACGCGGGCCGTGCCCAGCCCGGCCAGCAGGGCCTCCCCGAGGCGGCGATATGTCTCGCTGTCGCGCGCCTTCTTCATCTCCTCCTGCAGCTTGCCGATGAGCAGCTCGAGTCGTTGACTCTCCCGCCGCACCAGTGAGGAGTGGTGCTCCTTGAGGGCCCGGAAGTCGCGCAGCCGCTCCAGGAGACCGAGACACGCTTCCGCGGCGTCCGAGGGGCTGCCGAACGGCGTGCTGACGAGGCATTGGCCCGGTGGCCGGCGCAGCGGCAGGGCACAGACCACGAGGTCGTCCTTCTCCGGGGCCTCACCCGGCAGCAGGCTTTCGAGAGGGCGCGCCGAGTACACCACCGGCGACCAGGCCGCGGCTCGTGCCGCCTCGAGGATCGCCTCGAGCCGCCGCCAGGGATCCTCCCCCGCCCCGGCGGATTCCGGATCCAGGTCGCGCGCCAGGCGGGGGCTGAGCGGCGCGAGGAAGTCGATCGGGGCGGCGAAGCGCTCCCGGATGAACGGCAGGGCCTCCCTCCCGACCGGCAGGCCGGCGTAGGCGTCGCGCCCCATTGGCGGCTCGTAGCGCGACCCCGGCGCCGGGGCGCGGAAGGCACTCCTGAGATCGCGGCAGTGGCCGAGGATCGTCCCCTCCTGATCGAGGACCAGGATGTTCGAGGAGCGCCCGACCAGCTCGACCACGACGCGCCGCTGTTCCGCCCCCTCCCCGCGGCGGGGCAGACGGAAGTGCATCTCGATCACCCGGTCCCAAGGGAGGGTCGCGAGACCGACCAGGATCGCCCCGCCGATCTCCTGGTCCAGGAAGGCGGCGAACCGGTCCTGCGGTTCCTCGCGCAGGCGCAGAGCGCGCACGAGGTGGAGACGCGGCAGGTCGGGGCGGACCGAGATGAGCAGGTTGTCGTGGGCGGCGGTCGCGAAGCGGAGGAGGTAGCGGAACTGGCCGAGGTGGGAGACCCGGAGGACCTCCTGCTCGATGAGACGGCCCGAGGCTTCCGATGCCACGGCCTGCAGGAGGAACTGGTCCAATCGCGACCCCCCGGGCGGGGCGGGCGGGCTAGCGCTCCTTGACCTGCTTGATGCCGCGGGAGACGGCGCGGTCGACCTTGACCTCGACCTGCTCGGCGGAGAGCCTCTCGACCTCGGCGATCTCGCTGATCAGGAGGTACTTCGCCTTGTCCAGCATGCGTCGTTCGCGGTACGAGAGGTTCTTCTGCTGCGCGAGGTGACTCAGGCTCTTGAAGACCAGCGCCACTTCTGTGATCGACCCGGTGCGCATCTTGTCGGAGTTCTCCTGGAACCGTCCCTTCCAGTCATCGAACACCCGCACGTTGGTGTCCTTCAGAACGTCGTAGACTTCGTCGATCTCCTTCCTGGAGATGACGCGTCGCAGGCCGACGTTGCCGGTGTTGCTGCGGGGGACCATGACCGTGCTGTCGTTGGCGACGATCCGCAGTCGGAGAAACTCCTCTTCTCTCTCGCCGGTGGCGCGCTTCTCGATCTGCTCGATGACGCCCAGACCGTGGTTGGGGTAGATCACTTTATCGCCGATCTTGAATTCCAAGGGTTGCCTCCGCGATTCTTAAAAACGCGACCGGGGGTCTTCGCGAGACAGATTGTGGCATCAGATGATAGCAAAATGAACCCTTGCAGGTCAACCCTCATCTCCCGGGAGGGCGGTAGAATGGGGCCGAATCGGCCAGCGGAGGAGGCGTGATTCGCGTTGGAATCGCCGGATGGGATTACCCCGATTGGGCCGGAATTGTCTACCCATCCCGGCCTCCACGGGGGTTCGATCGGCTGGCGTTTCTGGCCTCCTTCTTCGACGTAATCGAAATCAATTCCACCTTTTACCGTCAACCCGACCACCGGGCGGCCTCGTCCTGGGCCCGCAGGGTGAAGCGAAACAAGGAGTTCCGATTCACCGCCAAGCTTTACCGGGGGTTCACCCACGGCGGCCGGATTCCCGGTCTCCCGTCCCTGCCCTCCACCGGAACGGGCCTGGCGGCGGAGGCGGAGCGCTACCGCTCCGGCCTCGAGCCACTCCTCGCGGCCGGTCTCCTGCAGGCGGTCCTCATGCAATTCCCACAGTCGTTCCACGACGGGACGGAGAGCCGGGTGCGAGTCGAGTCGCTGGCGAGGACCTTCTCGGGGCTGCCGCTGGTGGCTGAATTTCGTCACCGCTCATGGGACAACCAGGAGGTGCTCCGGCTGCTGCGCGACCTGGGGATCGGCTTCTGCAACCTGGACCAACCGCGACTCGGATCGACTCTGGAGCCGACCGAACACCTTACCGCCCCTCTGGCCTACGTCCGTCTGCACGGGAGAAACGCCGACAACTGGTTCACGCCACGCGCCACGGCGGCCTCGCGTTACGATTACTTTTACTCGATGGCGGAGCTGGAGCCCTGGCTGGAGCGGGCGCGACGGCTGGCGCAATCGGCCCGCGAAGTGGTGATCATCGCCAACAACCATTATCGCGGGAAGGGGCCGGCCAACGGGCTGATGCTCAGGGCGGCCCTCCTGGGGGAGCGGGTGAAGGCACCGGCGTCGCTGGTCGAGACCTACCCGCCGCTGGCGGCACGGGCGGATCGCCTGCCGTCCGAAGCCGCCCAGGGCCGGCTGTTCTGACCGAGCCGGACGCCGCGGGCGCCGATCCCGGCGCCCCGGGTCAGGAGGTGGCCTCCCGCACCGTCACGACTCCGCCCGGCTCCACGCAGACCTCGCGCACTTCATCGATGGTGCAGCTGCCGCAGAGGGGCAGGCGATTGAACTCGCGCGCCAGGTAGCGGCGCCGGATCTCGGTCGCGACCGGCCCGTTCCACACTTCGCGGATGCTGCTCCGCGCGACGTTCCCGAGCACCTGCGAGCGGGCGTAATCGACGCAGCAGAGCACCATGTCGCCGTTGAACAGGATGTACGCCTGCTTGAAGAGGCGCGTGCAGGTGGTGTAGGGACGCATGGCGCCGGCGCGGCTCAGTCGATCGGCGTCGTGGATGTTGCCGCCGCGGTTCTCGAGCGTGGTGTACTTCGAGGCGATGCCGCGCGCGCGCCAGTAGGCGACCGCCGCGCGTGCGTCGATGAGCGCGGTGTCGACCATGTTCACCCAGAGCCTCGGACGCTCGCCCCCGCGCCGCCGCTGCGCTTCGATGAAGTGGCCGACGTTCGCCATGGTGCGCTCGAAACGCATCGTGCCGCGCATCGTGCGCTCGTAGGCCTCCTTGTCGATCCCCTGCAGCGAAACGTGGATCTCATGCACCCCCGCCCCAAGGTCGAGCAGCTCCTCGGTCACCTGGCTCGTCAGGAAATGTCCGTTGGTGGTCAGCACGACGCGGGCCCTGGGCAGGCGCGCGTTGATGTAGCGAACCTTGTCGAACAGATCGCGGTCCATCAACGGCTCGTTCATCAGGTAAGGGCTGACGCGGCGCACCGGGTGCGCCGCCGCCTCGTCGATCAGTCGGCGGAAGAGCTCGAGCGGCATCTTCCCTTTCGGCTGCGAGTCGTAGGTGGCGCCATAGGGGCAGAAGATACAGTCGGCGTTGCAGCCGGTGAAGGTCTGGATCTGGAGGATGCGGGGGAAGGCGGGGACCGGGCGCCGCGTGGTCCGGTTGGCCAGGCGGGTCCAGAGGCCGTCCCCCGGTCGATCCATGTAATATCTGTTGACCTTCAGTCGCGCCACGACGCCGGTCCGATCGAGCGGTAGATCGCCTCGGTCTTCTCCACCATCCGCTCCGCCGTGAACTCCCGCACCCTTTCGCGCGCCGCGTCCGCGAGCCGCGTCCTGAGGGCCGGGTCCGACGCCAGGAGCACCATCGCCCGCGCCAGTGCTGGGGCGTTCCGGGGCGGTGTGAGCAGGCCGTGACATCCATCTTCCACGATCTCCTCGACCCCTTCAAGCGCGGTGGCTGCCAGGGCCACTCCGGCAGCCATCGACTCCTTCAGCACCGCCGGCGACCCCTCACCCGAATGGGAGGCCAGGACGAACAGATCGAGGCCCGCGAAGAGGTCCGGTGTGTCGTCGCGGAACCCGGCGAAGAGGACGCGCTCGAGAATTCCAAGACGCGCCGCCAGCAGGCGCAGGCTCGCCTCCTCCTCGCCCCGTCCGGCGATCAGGAAGAGCGCCTCCGGGATCTCGGGGGCCGCCAGCGCCGCCGCCTCGAGGAACAGATCGATCCCCTTGTGGGCCGTCAGGTGACCGACGGTCCCGATGAGGAACGTCGAATCGCGGATCCCCGACCCGGGCGATCCCGGAGCCGTCAGGGAGGCACGAAAGCGGGCCCGGTCCCCCGTGGCGAAGCGCTCGGGATCGATCCCGGAGTGCACCGTGACGACGCGCTCCGACCGGAGTCCCTGGCCGATCAGACGCCGTCGGATCGCTTCCGAGACCGCCACGACGCGATCGACCCGCCAGGTGTACTTGAGGCGCCCGAAGATCCGGCTCCGAAGGGGGAACGAGACGCGGCGGGCGGCGATGGCGGGGCGGCGACCGCAGAGGAGAGTGGCGAGCGTCCCGAGCGTCACGGCGTGGGCGGTGTGATAATGCAGGAGCTCGACCCGCTCGGAGCGGACGATGTCGGCGAGGCGGCGAGCCGCGGCGAGGTCGAGCTCGCCGCGCATCGGGATCGCCATCGTTCGCAGTCCCGCCGACTCGGCGCGCCGCCGCAGGGCGCTTCCCGGCTGGGTCACGAGCAGGCAGTTGTGGCCGCGGCGCCCCAGCCCCTCGACCAGGCGCAGCGTCTGCGCCTCACCGCCGCGCCAGCCGCTCTCGGTGTTCAGGTGCAGGAGGGTGACTGGCTTCACCTGCGTTTCGGCGGGGACTGCGGTCCGGCCGCCGGCGCCGTCTCGGCCTGACGCGGGTGGCCCTGGATCCGCATCTCCCAGAGGCGGGCGTATTTGAGGTAGACGGTGAAGGCTCCGAGCATCGAAAGCACCAGGCCGTGCGGGCCGTCCAGGAATCCGAGCCGCAGCAGGTACATCTTGAGGAAACGGATCACCGGCCGCCCGAGGATCTCCACCATCCCCGCCCGTCGTCCTTCCTTGTAGAGCTGGTTCGCTCCCCACTCGCTGTAGATCTGGAGCTTCCTGAAGTACTGGCCGAACGATCGGAAGGAGTGATGCTCGAGCGGGTGCTTCAGGAGCGGCAACGGCCCCGGCAGGTCGATCTCGGCGTGCACTTCGCGGTCCTGGTAGCGCGCCACGTCCCGCCGGAAGAGCCGGATCACCTTGTCGCTCTCCCAGCCACAATGCTTCATCCGGCGCCCAAGAAAATGATTGGCCCGCAGGATCCAGAAGCCGTCGTGAGACGGGGGGTCGCGGAGAAGAGCGAGAATTTCATCGCGCAGGCCCGGGGTGACGCGCTCGTCGGCATCGACCAGCAAGACCCACTCGTGCGTGGCCTGTGGGATGATCCAGTTCTTCTGGCGCGCCGAGTAGACGTATTCGTGCTCCAGCACTCGGGCCCCGAACCGACGCGCGATCTCCCGTGTCGCGTCGGTGCTGAAGGAGTCCACCACCAGAATCTCGTCGGCGAAGCGGACCGACTCGAGGCAGCCGGGAAGCGTCGCCTCCTCGTTGTAGGTCGGAACGATGGCCGTCAGCGGCCGCCGCGCTACGGGCACCCCCTCGCGCGCCGTCATGGCTTGCGCTCCTTGCCCACCTCCTTCTTCTTGCCGTGATCGTACCTGGCCAGCAAGTCCTTCGCCTTGACCGCAAACGGCCCCTGCGGATCATCGTGGGCCAGCCGATCGAGCGCCTGCTCGGCCTCCGCCCGGTTCCCCTGGGCCAGGAGACACCGTCCCAGGTCGTAAAGGACCCGGCTCGTCGCGCTGTAGCGTGGATAGGTCTCGAGGATCTGGCGATAGCGATCGATCGCCGCCGGCCAGGCCTTGCGCCTCTGGTAGAACCAGCCGACGACCCGTTCGTGCTCCGCCAGACGATCCTGGCAGAGCAGGATCTGGTCCCGACCCTGCTGCACGAAGGCGCTGTCGGGATAGATCGTTTCGACTTTGCGGAATTCGTCGATCGCCTTGAGGGTGAGCGACTGCTCACGGTCGGGCGCCAGGACCTGCTTGAACAGCGACATGCCGACCATGAACTGGGCACGATCGGCCTCCTCGTGCTGCGGGAAATAGGTCAGGAAGTTGCGATACCCGTTGAGCGCCTCCCCGAAATTCAGAGAGCCACCATCCTTGTAGAACGAGTCGGCGATCGCGAGCTGCACCTTGGGCAGAAGGATGCGGTCCTCCGGAGGGATGCGCGGCAGAGCCTCCTGCAGCATCCCGCGCGCCGTGTAGTACCTCTTGTGCGCCATCTTCTCCATCGCCATGGCGTAGATCTGCTCGGGGGGGAGCCGTTCCTGCCGCTCGCGGCGGCGGGCCGCGCACCCATGGAGCATGGCGCAGAGGGTGGCGAGCGTGATGAGCGCCAGCGTTGCGAGCCAGGGCCGCCGGATCGAGCTCAACCGAGAATCCCCAGGATCGCGGCCGGCAGCCGGCGCGGGCGGCCGCCCGGGCCAATCACGGCGTGCGTGGTGCTTCCCGTCGCCAGCAGAACCCCGTCGACCTCACGCTCGATGCGGTAGGAGAAGGTGAAACGGACGGGGCTCAGGCGGCCGATCTCCGTGCGCACGAGCAGGAGGTCATCGTAACGCGCCGGCGCACGGTAGCTGCAGGAGGCCTCGATGACCGGCAGGAGAAAGCCGTCCTCCTCCATCCGGGCATACGGCAGGCCGCGGCGGCGCATCAACTCGGTGCGCCCGACCTCGAACCATACAAAGTGATTGGTGTGGTGAGCCACGCCCATCCGGTCGACTTCCGGGTAGCGCACGCGCACCTGCACGGCGTCGTCGGGCGCGACCGAGCTCTTCTTCACGCGCCACGGCCTGCGCGCGCAATCCGGGCCGTCAGGTCGCGGGCCTGACGGCGCGGATCCCGGCCGTCGAAAACGGCCGACCCGGCGACGAAGATCTCGACTCCGTGACGCAGCAGGTCGGCAATGTTCTCGGAGCCGACTCCGCCGTCCACTTCGATCCGGGCCCTGCCCCCTGATGCGTGGATCATTCGCCACA
>DASTNM010000389.1:0-3788 GCA_035762745.1 Candidatus Polarisedimenticolia bacterium | reverse complement strand
CACCTCGTCGCCGTCGGAGACGGGCGTCGTGGGGCCTTCGAGCAGGCGGACGTCGTGGTCGTTGACGTAGATGTTGACGAAGCGGCGAATCTCGCCCTGCGGGCCGCGCAGCTTTCCCTTCAGTCCCTCGTAACGCGACTCGAGCCCCTCGAGCACCTCACCGAGGGTGGCGGCTTCCAGGGCGACGATTTCGTCGCCGTTGGTCTGCCGCCTCAGGACCGAGGGAATTCTCACCTGGATTGCCATGAAGACCTCCCGCTGGAGGGCGCCTCTGTGATGGGGCGCCCGGATGAATGACCGGGGTGGATCGATGAATTGGCGGCCGCCGACTTCGGGTCGGCCGCCGGGTGCCGGATGACCGACTCGAACGAGTCGAGCCGGGGTTCGATGACGGGGTAGCGGGCGGCGGTCGAGACGACCGCGTCGAGCGTCTTGAGGCCGTTGCCGGTGATCACCAGCACGATCGGCTCCTGGCGTGGCAGGCGTCCCTGCTCGATCAGCTTGCGGGCCACGGCGACGGTGACGCCGCCGGCGGTCTCGGCGAAGACCCCTTCGGTCTCGGCCAGGAGCCTGATGCCTGCGACGATCTCCTCGTCGCCGACGTCCTCGGCGTGGCCGCCGCTCCCGGTGATGGCGCGGGCGGCGTAGTAGCCGTCGGCCGGGTTGCCGATGGCGAGCGAGCGGGCGATGGTGCGCGCCTTGACCGGGCGGATCTCGCCCGATCCGTCCTTCACCGCCGTGCTGATCGGGTTGCAGCCGGTCGCCTGCGCGCCGTACAGGCGCGTGCGGCCCGGCTCGACCCAGCCGAGGATCCGCAGCTCCTCGAACGCCCTGGAGATCTTGGTGATCAGCGAGCCGCCGGCCATGCAGCAGACCAGGCTCGCGGGGGTTCGCCAGCCCAGCTGCTCGGCGATCTCGTACCCGACCGTCTTCGACCCCTCGCCATAGAACGGGCGCAGGTTGACGTTGACGATCCCCCAGCCGAAGCGATCGGCGATCTGGCTGCACAGCCGGTTGACCTGGTCGTAGTCCCCCTTGACTCCGACGAGGCGGGCGCCGAAGACGGTGGTGCCGAGGATCTTCGCCGCCTCGAGGTCCTCGGGGACCAGGATGCAGGTGTCGAAGCCGTGGCGCACTCCCTGGGCGGCGACGGCGTTTGCCAGGTTTCCGGTCGAGGCGCAGCCGACCGTGGTCATGCCGAACTCGCGGGCCTTGGTGAGGGCGACGGAGACGACGCGATCCTTGAACGACAGGGTGGGGAAGTTGACCGCGTCGTTCTTGACGTAAAGCTCCCGCACTCCGAGACGCTGCGCCAGGCGGTCGGCGCGCAAAAGCGGCGTGAAGCCGACCTCCTCGCCGAGCGCCGTGTCGCCTTCGACCGGAAGCAGCTCGCGGTAGCGCCACATCGAGGGCCCGCGCGCCTTCAGGGCGTCGCGGTCGACCTTTCGCCCGAGCGCGTCGTAGTCGTAGATCACCTCGAGGGGTCCGAAGCACTCCTCGCAGATGGCGCGGGGCGAGACCGGGAACAGGGTGCCGCACTCCTTGCACTTCAGACCCTTCACGAAACTCATCGCGCGATCCTCACTCCGCGGGCTCAGGCCGCATTCGCCGCCGCGAGCTCATCAAAGGCGGCAGCCGCCCGCCGCACATCGTCCTGCGTCGTCAGGATCCCCACGCTCAGTCGCACCGTCCCCTGCGGGAAGGTGCCGAGGTGCCTGTGGGCGTAAGGGGCGCAGTGCAGACCGGCCCGCACCGCGACATCGAACTGCTCGTCAAGGACGGCCGCTGCCTCGGCCGGCGTGAAACCGGGGACGTTGAGGCCGACGAGTCCGACCCGTCCCTCGGCGCCGCGCGCCGCGAGCGCCCGATCGGCCCCGTACCAGGTGAAGCGGGCGGGATCGCGCAGCGCGGCGTGGAAGATGGCCAGCAGCTCGCGCTCGTGGGCCAGAACCGTCTCCACGCCGCGCTCCAGGAGGATCCGGACCCCTTCGCGCAGCCCGGCGATCCCGAAGACGTTCGGCGTGCCGCCCTCGAGGCGGTGCGGGTACTCCGCGGGCTGCAGCGGGCTCGTGGAGTCGCCCCCGGTCCCGCCGTCGCGCCAGGAGTCGATCTCGGCGCGCTCGCCGACCACCAGTCCCCCGGTGCCGGTCGGTCCCAGAAGCCCCTTGTGTCCGGTGAACGCCAGCAGATCGATGCAATCCTTCTCGACGTCGATCGGCACCGCCCCGGCGCTCTGCGCCGCGTCCACCAGGAGAAGGGCGCCGCGCTCGCGGGCCTTCCGGCCGAGGGCGGCGACCGGCTGGATCGTGCCGGTGACGTTCGAAGCATGCGTCATGGCGAGGAGGCGTGTCCTGGCAGTGAAGGCGCGCGCCACGGCGTCCGGGTCGATCAGGTGGTCGGCGGTCGCCGGCAAGCGCGTCAGCGTGATGCGCCCTTCCGCCTCCAGGCGGTTGAGGGGCCGGTTGATCGAGTTGTGCTCCAGCACCGAGCTGAGGACATGGTCGCCCGGCCGCAGCACCCCCTTGATCGCCATGTTGAGCGCGTCGGTTGCGTTGTGGGCGAAGACGACCCGCTCGGGACGGGGGCAGCCGAGAAGCCGCGCCACGAGACGCCGCGTGTCGTTGATCATCGCCTCGGCCTCGACGGCGCGGCGGTGCCCGCCGCGTCCCGGGTTGGCGCCCGCCTGGCGCACGAACGCCTCGATGGCGCGGTAGACGCTCTCCGGCTTGGGGTATGAGGTGGCGGCGTTGTCGAGATAGATCGGCTGGCCCACGGCGTGTCCCTCAGGTCCCGACGTAACGCGCGTAGATCGACTTGGCGATCGCCGGGTCGGTGGTGCCGCCGACGATGGCGCGGCCGTCGGCGAAGACCGTCAGGCGGTAGGCGTCGATGTCGGCGCGCAGCAGGAAACGGTTCCTCTCGAGCGTTCCGAGCGGCTCCAGCCGGCGGGCGACCTCCTCCAGGTCGAGGCGGCGCCCGTCGCGGGCCCGGATCTGCACCGAGTTGCGGCCGCAGAGCGTGGTCGTGTCCGAGCCGAGCTTCCCCTCGAGATAAGCGAACTCGCCCGCTCCGCAGCAGGGGCAGGCGGGGTCACGGGACGGCAGATCGATCTGGTCCTGGCGGCCGTCCCAGACGTCGAGCACGCTCATCTTGCGGCTGACGCGCTCGCGCCGCCCGGTCAGGATCTTGAGCGCCTCGGCGACCTGCAGCGAGGCGATGATGCCGACGATCGATCCGAGCACCCCCGCGGTGTCGCAGGAGGGGGAGAGCCCCGGAGGCGGCGCGCTCTCGAAGACGCAGCGCAGGCAGGCGGTCTCCCCCGGAAGGATCGGGAAGGTCAGACCGTACGAACCGACGCAGGCGCCGTAGACCCACGGCGTCCCGGTCTTGACCGCCCAGTCGTTCAGCAGGAAGCGGGCGTCGAAGTTGTCGGTGGCGTCGAGCACCAGGTCGAACCCCTGCAGAAGGCGGCCGATGGTGGCGGCGTTGAGGTCCTCGACCAGCCCCTCGACCTTGACGAGCGAGTTGACGGCGCGCAGCTTGCGCTCGGCGGCCACCGCCTTCGGCAGCACCTGCCGCACATCCTCCTCGTCGAACAGGATCTGGCGCTGGAGGTTGCTCTCCTCCACGAAATCGCGGTCGATGATGCGCAGGGCGCCGACCCCGGCGCGCACCAGGAGCGAGGCCTGAACGGTGCCCAGGGCGCCGCAGCCCACGAGCGCCACCCGGGCGGCGATGATCTTCTCCTGCCCCTCGCGGCCGATCCCATCGAAGAGGACCTGGCGTGA
>DASTNM010000388.1:0-11282 GCA_035762745.1 Candidatus Polarisedimenticolia bacterium | reverse complement strand
CGGCGGCATCGGGCTCGTGTCGTTTGATTCCGGGGGGGCGGCCGCCCGCCCGGGCGACGTGCCGCCGAGCATCAGGGACAGGATCGCCGCCGTGCCGGCCGCGGCCGGCCAACGCCTGCCTGTCGAAGGGATCCTCATGGTCGACTCCGTGGTCCGGGGTGGGTCGAAAGGCGGCAGGGTAGCACGAAACCGGCGGCTGGCCCCCTCAGGAGGACTTGCGGATGAAGAGACTGCCGCCCGGATTCTTCAGGCAGAGTGGCATCCTGCGCCGCAGGACCTCGCCGTGCATCCCCGCCACGTAGGAGTTGAAGTACTCGATCTCGAACGAGCGGTTGTACTGCAGGAAGGCCCGCAGGAAATACGCCTCGTTCCAGGCCCGGCCTTTGAGCAACCACTCCTCCGGGTATTCGAACGGCCACAGGACGTCGTGAAAATGGATGAGGACTCCGGGCCTCAGGACCGGGAGGATGTCGAAGACGATGCGCGTCACGTCGCTGCCGATCTTCACGACGTGGGAGGAGTCGATGAACAGGAGATCGCCCGCCTGGAGTTCGCGGAACAGATCGAGGGGGACCTCCTGGACCGGCGTCGCGAGGATGGCATGCCGGCGACGGTCGTCCGCCGTCAGGAGCCCGAGCAGCCGATCGGGGTGCGGCTCGATGAAGGTGAAGCGGATCGACTCATCGAGGAAGAGTTCGTTGACGTCCAGCATCAAGGCCGAGGAGAAGCCGGACCCGACCTCGATCACGCGCCGCGGCCGGTCGTGGCGCAGCGTGGAATAGAGGATGATCGCGTCGCCGTGACTGAAGAACCCGTTGTCGTAATGGTAGCGGGTGGAGCCGCCGGGGGCGTCGGGAAAGGGCAGATCACCGTAGTAGGCCGCCAGTCGATCGAGCCGATCGATCTGCGCCTCGACCCTGAGGTCGATGCCGGGGCAGTCCGCGACGTCCCGCCTGAAGAGGCGCGCCGACCTCGCCGCGATCTCCTCGAGATCCGGGATGGGCGAATAGAAGTGACCGGGCGGCGCGAGGCGAAGGAAGGGTGACCGGGCCAACTCCGCGATGCGTCCAATCGATCTGAGGCCGAGGCGGCGCCGGCGCGTTCGAGGCGGGATCGTCCCGGATGGTGTGACCTCTCGCATCGGGCGCACTATAACCCGGCCTCGCGGGAACCGGCAAGGATCCGTCCGGCGATCCGTCCCGCGAAACATGCGGGGCGCAGGCCGGGGGCGGCGCTGCCGGCGCGGCCGTCAGGTCGTGTAGCGGGCGTTGATGTCGATGTAACGCCGCGTCAGGTCGCAGGTCCAGAGGACGGCGCGCCCCGGCCCGGCGCCGACGTCGAGGCGGATCGAGACCCGTGGCGCGGTGAACAGGCGTCGCAGTGCGGCACCGTTTTGGCCCGTGCCGCATCCCTGGCGCACCACCGGCAGGGTGCCGACGCGCAGCGACACGGCCGACGGGCGGAACGGCACTCCGGCGGCGCCGGCGGCCGACAGGATGCGTCCCCAGTTCGGATCGCCGCCGGCGAGGGCGGTCTTCACCAGGGGGGAGTTGGCCACCGAGCGGGCGATGCGGTCGGCGTCGCCGTGCCGGCGCGCCCCCGCCACTTCGATCTCCAGGATCCGGCGCGCCCCCTCGCCGTCGGTGACGATGTCCAGGGCCAGGGCGCGGCAGACGGCCAGAAGGGCACGCACGAACGGCGCCTCGCGAGGTCCGGCCTGCAGGAGGGAGCGCCGGCCGGCGGCGCCGCTCGCCATCAGGACGACGGTGTCGTTGGTGGAGGAGTCGCCGTCGACCGAGATGACGTTGAACGACTGCCGCACCACGTCGCGCAGCAGGCGCCGGAGAAGATACGGATGCACCGCCGCGTCGGTCATCAGGAAGACGAGCATCGTCGCCAGGCGCGGGTGGATCATCCCCGATCCCTTGGCGATCCCGGTGACCGTCACGACGCGTCCGTCAACCAAAGCCTCGGCGGAGCGGATCTTGGGGCGCGTGTCGGTCGTCATGATGGCGCGCGCCGCCTCGTCGAGCGTCCCGGCCGACAGGGCGCGCACGGCGCCGGGAAGCGACTTCAAGATCTGCCGATAGCGGAGCGGCCGGCCGATCACTCCGGTCGAGGCGACCAGCACCTCCTCGCTCCGGCAGCCGAGAAGGCCCGCGGCGGACGCGGCGACGGCGCGCGCCTGCCGCAGCCCCGCGTCCCCGGTGGCGGCGTTGGCACAACCGGAATTGGCGACCACGGCGCGCGCCAGCCCGAGCGAGCGCGCCAGGTGCTCGCGGCAGACCTCGACCGGGGCGGCGGCGAACTGGTTCGTCGTGAAGACGGCGGCCGCCGGCGTGCGCCGATCGCAGGCGATCAGGGCGAGGTCGAGTGGTCGGCCGCCCCGGCCCCGCCGGGCAGGTTTCAGGCCGCAGGCGACCCCGGCCAGGCGGAAGCCGAGCGGCAGGCGGGGACGGCGCAACAGGGCGACGTCGCCGGGAGCGCGCCTGGCGGCGGTGCTTCGGCCTTTGCGCCGGGCGTCGCCGTCCAGGCGGCCGGTGCGCCGGGCATCGCCATGGCGGCGGCTCATCGGCGCTCCTTCCCCAGCTCCCTCACCAGCGCCTGCTCGTCGCAGCGCTCGCGGCGCGCGCACCGGGAGCAGTCGACGAACACCTTCTGCGGCAGGCTCTCGCGCGGCACGCGCGCGAAGCCGATGCGCTCGAAGAAGTCGGGTGTCCTGGTCAGGACGAAGACCCGTTTCAGCCCCTCGCCGCGCGCCTCGTCCAGGAGGTGGCCGATCAGCCGGCGGCCGAGCCCGCGCCCGCGCTGCGCGTCGTCCACGACCAGCGAGCGGATCTCCGCCAGGCCCGGGGAGTAGCGGCGCAGCGAGGCGAAGGCGAGGAGGGTTCGCGGGCTTCCCTTGGGCGACAGCACCCGGAAGTCGGGCAGGGCGGCGCGCAGGGCGCGACCTTCGAGCGGCAGGAGGACGCCGCGCTCCGACCAGCGGCGGATGCGTCCCTCGATCGGGTGCAGGTCCTCGTCGCCGGCATGTCGCAGGCGGACCTCGGGATCGCGCGCCGCGCCGTTCCCGTCATCGGGCGCGGTCTCCTCGGCCGCCGCGCGCCAATCGCCCGGCGTCACCGCTCCCTCCTCGAGAGGGATGGAGAGCCCCTCGCCGGCCCGCCCCACGATTCCGTCGCCGAGGCGCGCCGCCGCCCAGGAGCGGACACGCTGCAGGTCCTCGGCGACGCGCGCCGGGGCCGTCCCGCCCTCCCGATCGCGCCGGGCGAGCGCGGCGGCGGTCGTCAGCCGTTCGGCGAGGTCGTTCCCGAAGAGTGGGGAGATCGAACGCAGCGTCTCGACCGGCAGCCGCGCCAGGGCCGACCCTTGGCGGCGCGCCTGCTCCGCCGCCTCACCGGCAAGGTGATGGGCGCGGGCGAACGGGACTCCCTGGTCCGCGAGAACGTCGGCCAGATCGGTCGCCAGCAGATCGCCCGCCTCCTCCGGCAGGCCGCGCGCCGGCACCGGCTTCAGATATTGCAGGAGGATCGTCAGGGCCCGGAGCGCCCCGCCCGTGGTGTCGACGGCGTCGAAGAGCGGTTCCTTGTCCTCCTGAAGATCGCGATTGTAGGCCGCCGGCAGCCCCTTGAGCGTGGCGAGAAAGCCGGCCAGGCGCCCCGCGACCCGGCCCGACTTGCCGCGGATCAGCTCGAGGACGTCGGGGTTCTTCTTCTGCGGCATCAGGCTCGATCCGGTCGACGCCGCGTCGGCGAGCGCCAGCCAGCCGAACTCCTCCGCCGTCGCCAGGATCAGATCTTCGGCGATCTGCGACAGGTGGATCATCGTCAAGGTGCAGGCGAAGAGCGCGTCGGCCACGAAGTCGCGGTCGGAGACGGCGTCGAGGCTGTTCGCCGCGGGGCGGGCGAAGCCGAGACGGCGCGCCAGCGCCCGGCGATCGACCTTGGCCGTGGTGCCGGCGAGGGCCCCGCTGCCGAGCGGACAGGCGTCGAGACGGCGCAGCGTCTCGGCGAAGCGGTCGTCGTCGCGCGTCAGGCGATGGGCGTGCGCCAGCAGGAGGTGCGCCAGCAGGATCGGCTGGGCCCGGCGCAGGTGGGTGTAGCCCGGCACCGCCAGGCCTCCTGCGCGGCTCGCGAGATCGGCGAGCGCCAGCACGCCCGAGGCGAGGGCGCGGCGCAGCGCCGCGATCTCCTCCCGGCACCAGAGCCTCAGGTCGGTCGCCACCAGGTCGTTGCGCGAGCGGCCGGTGCGCAGCTTGCCGGCCAGATCGGCGCCGACCCGCGCCGCCACAGCCGCCTCGACGTAGGTGTGGACGTCCTCAGGCGCGTCCTGGCCGCCGCGCGCCACGGTGGCGTCGATCGGCGCCCCGGTCGACGCCGGGAGGGGAGCCTCGGCGAGGGTGGCGAGCGCGGCGTCGAGGCGCGCCGCCTCCGCGGCATCCAGCACCCCCGCGCCGCACAGCGCCTCGACCCAGGCGCGGTTGACTTCGAGATCGACGCGCAGCAGGCGGCGGTCGAACGAGAACGACTCGCAGAACGCTTCGAGGCCGGGGTCGAGCGGTTCGCGGAAGCCGCCGCCCCAGAGGCGACCGGCCCCTCCGCCGCCCGGCTCCTTCTTCGGGCGCTTCATGGCTGCGCCTCTGATTTCCTGGCGCGCCCGAGCGGCAAGACGGTCGCCTCGCGGCACCCCGCGCTCTCCGCGCCGTCGCCGGCCCCTCCGGCGGGAGCGGCCGCCAGAGAAGCGATCCCCGATCCGCGCGTCGACAGACCGAACAGGCGGATGAACCCCTCCGAGTCCTTTGGCTCGAAGCCGGCGCCCATGACGAAGCTCCCGAGGCCCGCGTCGTACAGCGAGTGCCGGGAGCGGCGGCCGCAGACGGTGAGCGCGCCGCGGCAGAGCCGCAGGGTGACCTCGCCGGTCATCGTCTCCTGCGTGGCGGCGACGAAGGCGTCGAGGGCCCGGCGCAGCGGCGTGTACCAGAGACCGTCGTACACCAGCTCGGCGTAGCGCGCGGCGACCAGCTGCTTGTAGTGCAGCGTGGCCCGGTCGAGGCAGATCGATTCGAGCTCGCGGTGCGCCTGCGTCAACACCGTGCCGGCCGGCGTCTCGTAGACACCGCGCGACTTGATGCCGACCAGGCGGTTCTCGACCAGGTCGGCGCGCCCCACGCCGTGCCGGCCGGCGAGGAGGTTGAGCCGCTCGATGAGCGCCACGCCGTCGAGGCGCTGGTCGTCGAGGGCGACCGGGACGCCGCGCTCGAACCCGACGGTCACCTCGATCCCCGCCTCGGGCGCGTCCCGCGACGCTTTCGTCAGGAGGAAGAGGTCGTCGGGCGGAGCCTCCCCGGGATCTTCGAGACACCCCCCCTCGTGGCTGACGTGCCAGAGGTTGCGATCGCGGCTGAAGGGCGAGCGCCGCGTCGTCGGCACCGGGATGCCGCGCCCTGCGGCGTAGTCCATCGCCTCCTCGCGCGAGCGGATCGACCACTCGCGCCACGGGGCGATGACGCGCAGGTGCGGCGCCAGCGACTGGTAGACCAGCTCGAAGCGCACCTGGTCGTTCCCCTTGCCGGTGCAGCCGTGCACCAGGGCGTCGGCCTGGCACTGCAGAGCCAGGCGCACCTGCTCGCGGGCGATGATCGGGCGCGCCAGGGCGGTGCCGAGAAGGTAACCGTTCTCGTACACGGCCCCGGCCCGCAGGGCCGGCCAGATCTGCTCTTCGACGAAGGCGGCCCGGAGGTCGCGGCGGACGTATCCATCGGCCCCGGCGGCCTGAGCCCGCCGCTCGAGGCCGTCGAGCTCCTCCGCCTGTCCGACGTCGGCCACCATGGCGATCACCTCGCAGCCGTAGGTCTCCTTCAGCCACGGCACGATGATCGAGGTGTCGAGTCCGCCTGAGTAGGCGAGGACGGCGCGTCGCACCACCGGGCGGCCGGAGGATGCGGCGGCCGCGCCGGCGTCGGTGGCGATGGGACGGCTCATGGCCGGTCTCCCGCGGCGCCGCCCCCGGGTGGCAGCCGCTCCAGGACGGTGTCGAGCGTCGCCAGGAACCGATCCACCTCGGCGGCGGTGATCACGAACGGCGGCAGCAGACGCAGCACCCTCTCGCCCGCCGTGCCGACGATGACCCCCTCCCGCAGCAGCGCCTCCGCCACGCCGGCGGACGGGCGGCGCAGGACGACGCCCAGCATCAGCCCCCGGCCGCGCACCTCCTCGATCTCGCCGCGCCGCGCTGCGATCGCCACGAGCCCCTCCAGGAGCTGCGCGCCCCGCCGGCGCACCGCCTCGATCAGGTTGTCCTGCTCGACGGCGTCGAGGAAGGCGAGCGCCAGGCGGCAGGGGAGCGGTCCGCCGCCGAAGGTCGATCCGTGCGACCCGGGGCCGAAGTCCTGCGCCAGATCCTCGCGCCCCAGCAGGGCCCCGAGCGGCAGGCCGGCGGCGAGCGGCTTGGCCAGCGTGACGAGGTCGGGGGCGACGCCGGCCTGGCGGCAGGCCGACCAGGCCCCCGTGCGTCCGAGTCCACACTGCACCTCGTCGGCGATCAACAGGGCGCCGGTGTCGTCGCAGGCGGCCCGCGCCGCCTCCAGAAGCGCGAGCGGCAGCGGCCGCACGCCTCCCTCTCCCTGCACCGGCTCGAGGATCACCGCCGCGGTGAGGCGGCCGACGGCACGCCTCAGGGCCTCCGGATCGTCGGGCGGCACGAAGGTGACGTCCGGCACAAGCCGTCCGAACGGTGCGCGGTATTTCGGCTGACCCGTGGCGGACAGGGCGAAGGCGGTGCGACCGTGGAACGATCCGTCGATCGCCACCACCCCCCCGGCGGCCTCGTTCCGCAGGCGGCGCGCCCGTGCACGGGCGAGCTTGAGCGCCGCCTCGACCGCCTCCGAGCCGCTGTTGCAGAAGAAGACGCGTGGCAGATCGAAGAGACCCGCGAGCCGCGCCGCCAGAGGCCCCTGGTACGGATGGTGATGGAGGTTCGAGCAGTGCAGCACGCCTCCCGGTCCCTCGACGGCCTGGCGCAACGCGGCGACGATGCGTGGGTGGGCATGCCCGAGCGCGTTGACCGCGATCCCGCCGAGCATGTCGAGGTAGACGCGCCCGGCGTCGTCGTACAGCCGGCATCCCGACCCCGAGGCTACGCGCAGCGCCGAGCGGGCGTAAGTGGGGAAGAGATGCCGGGTCTCGAGGTCGAGGGCCCGATCCATCGCCCCGCTCGTCACCCGGTGCCCCTCCGTCATCGTCTCCCTCCCGTCGTCGTTCATGGTGCCGCCCACACGACGCGCGTGCCCTCTCCCGGCGCCGTGCCGCGCAGGACCCGATCGAGAACGCCCCCGGAGGGGCCGAGGATCATCACCTCGGGCACCTGGGCCTCGAGCGCCGCCCGGCAGGCCCGCAGCTTCGGGATCATGCCGTCGTGCGCCGTCCCTTCGCGCAGCAGGCGCGCGATATCGCGCAGCGTCACCCGGGGGATGGTCGTTCCATCTCCTCCCTGCACCCCGGCCACCTCGGTCATCAGCAGCAGCCGGCGCGCCCCCAGCCCCGCGGCGAGCGCCGCCGCCATCAGGTCGGCGTTGACGTTCAGAAAGCCATGCGCGGGGCTCCAGGAGAGGCTGGCCACCACCGGCACGCGGCGCGCCGCCAGAAGATCGCGGAAGAAGGGTGCGTTCACCGAGACCACCTCGCCGACCGCGCCGAGAGATCGATCGATCACCGGAGCGGCCAGCGTCCCGGCGCCGTCGGCGCCGGTGAGGCCGACCGCCGGGCAGCCGCGCCGCACCAGCCCCTCGACGAGGCGGCGGTTGACGAGCCCGCCCAGGACCATGATCGCCACCTGCAGCGCCTCGGGCGTGGTCACGCGCTGGCCGTCGACGAAGCGGCTCTCGAGACCAAGCCGCTCGAGCCAGCGGCTCAGCTCGTTTCCGCCGCCGTGCACCAGAAGGATCTCCTCTCCCGCCCGCCAGGCCGCGGCCGCCTGGTCGAGGGCCGAGTCGTCGGTCTCGGACGCCTCGAGCAGGCTGCCACCCACTTTCAGGACGGTGAGCGAGCGCCCCGTTCCCGGCGCGCGGCGGCGGGCGGCCCCGCTCGCGGGGCGCCCGTTCGTCCCGGCGGAGTGTCGGCGTGTCATCGGGGCAGACCCTCCTCCTGGGGACGTCCCGTCATGAGGTTCAGGTTCTGCAGCGCCTGGCCGGCCGCTCCCTTCAGAAGATTGTCGATGGCGCCGAAGACCGCCGCGCGCCGCGTCGCGGCGTCGAACGTCCAGCCGATGGCGCAGGCGTTGGTTCCCCGGACCTCGGCGGTCGTGGGGAGCATCCCCTCGCCGAGCAGACGCACGAAGGGGGCCGAGGCGTAGGCGCGCGTGAACGCCTCGGCGACCGCCGAGGGGCCGGCCCCTTCCCTCACTTTCAAGGCAATCGAGCAGAGCAGGCCGCGCTCGATCGGCGCGACGTGCGGAAAGAACAGGACCTGCTCGCCGGGTCTCAGATCGACCTGAAGGCAGATCTCCGCCAGGTGGCGGTGGCGCGGCAGGCCGTAGGGGCGGACCGATCCCTCCACCTCGCAGAACAGCAGCTCCTCGCGCAGGCGGCGTCCCGCTCCCGAGGCGCCGGAGATGGCGTTGATCACGACGGGGGTCGAGGGGTCGATCAGATCGGCGCGCCGCAGGGGCAGAAGGGCCAGCAAGGCGGCGGTCGGGTAGCAGCCGGGGTTGGCGACGAGGTCCGCCGTGCCGACGGCGGCCCCGCTCCATTCGCTCAGGCCGTAGGCCGCCCGGGTCAGCAGGTCGGGAGCCGAGTGGTCGAAGCCGTACCACTCCGGATAGGAGTCGGCGCGCGGCAGCCGGAAAGCCCCGCTCAGATCGACGACGCGCAGGCCGGCCCGGCGCAGCCGCGGCGCGAGCCCCAGCGAGATCTCCTCAGGCGTGGCGAGCAGCGCCAGGCGGAGACCTCGATCGGCCAGCGCGCCGACGGCCGCCTCGAGACCGCCGTTCATGTCGAGCCCGAGGCAGGGTAGATCGACCGCACCGCGCAGGGAGGGATGGATGGTGGCCAGGGGCACGCCGTCCCGGTCGCGCCCGCCGAAGGCGGCGCCGAGGCGGAAGGCGGGGTGGGCCGCGAGCAGACGCGCCGCCTCGCGGCCGGCGTAGCCGGTCGCTCCGAAGAGCGCCACTCCCGCCCGTTCGCTCACCATCGCGCACCTCGCGCCGCGCCTGCGGCGCAAAAAAAATCAGCGGCCGGCCCCTCTCCGGGGCCGGCCGCTGCGAAAGTCGCTCGCGCTGCTACCGGCGCCCGACGAGCCCGCGGAGCCTGTGCTCCAGGGCCCGGGCGCGGGACGGGTCCGGGGCGGCCGCGAAGAGCGTGTCGTCCCCGGCCACCGTGCCGACCACCTCGTCGAGCGCCGCCCGATCGAGAGCGACACCGAGGGCGTGGGCGAGGCCGGGGGAGGTCCTGAGGACCACCAGGTTGCCGGCCAGCGCCACGCCCGTCAGGTAGCTGCGCATCATCCGTTCCATGTTCAGAGTCCGCGAGGGGTCCGCACCGCCGCCGCCGAGATCGTCCGCCTCGCGGTAGCCGGTCGGGCTCTTGACCAGCCCGATCTCCCGCAGGTCGCGGGACAGGGTCGACTGGGTGACCTCGACTCCCTCGGAGCGCAGGCGGCGCAGCATCTCCGACTGACTGCGCGGCGGCGCCAGCCGCACGAACGAGCGGATCATCCCCTGCCGGTGAGCCTTGCTGACCGGCCGGTGGTGATCGAGAGTGGCTGCATGTTTATGCATAGAGGTGAGAAAAGTACCACAATGTCGTCCGCCGTCAACCAAAAACCGAGCGGCCGACCTCATTCGGTCCACGGATTGAAACATGGCGGTCTCCACAGGGGGGAGCGGGCGGTCGGGAAGGTGCCGCTCAGCCCCGCCGCAGCAGGGCGGCCAGGTACAGGAGGGCCAGGAGGGTGTAGGCGGAGGCCGCCACGATGAGCGCCAGACGCGAGTACCAGCGCGGCGGCCCCAGGTGGGGCGCGACGCGCGCCAGGTAGGAGCCGTTCAGCGGCACCAGGGCCCAGGTGTAGATGACCGTGCCGATGAAGCCGATCACCGCCGTCATCAGGATCAGCCGTCCCGGCTCCGCGAGCGGCAGGGTGACAACCGTCAACGCCGATCCGACCCCAAGGAAGAGGTAGTAGAGACGACGCGCAGGCACCGCGGCGAGGCGGGGCACGAGGGCGCGGACGGCGTCGGCGTGGACGCGGGACATGGTATCCATCGTCCCGATCCAGGTGTCGCAGAGGAAGGCGGCGGCGACCACGAGGAAGAGGATCCGTCCCAGGCCGCCGAAGCGGACGGCGAAGAACTCGCTCTGCACCACCGCGAGCCGATACCCGTCGGGGTAGAGACCGCGAGGGAAGAGAAGCGCATAGGCCAGGAGGCAGGTCATCAGGGTGGTCGCCAGGTTCCCCACGACCCCGATCCCGGAATCGCACAGAAGATAGCGCTTCCAGAGCGGCAGATCGCTCATGGCGCCTTCCGGGAGAAGCGGCTCCTCCTGGGCGGCGGAGGAGCCGGTGTCGGCGGCCGGGGCGGCGGCCTCGTGATGTCCCGCCATGCCGGCCCCCTTGGCGCGCAGCCAGTAGGAGTAGAACAGGGTCCAGAAGCCGCCCAGCCCTGCGAAGGTGATCGCCGTGAGCAGGCGGGTGGCATCGCCGGGGTCCCATGGCCGGGGTGGCGGCAGGTCGGGACGGACCAGCCCCCTCAGGAAAGCGGGGAGCGCTGCCAGCACGGAAGGATGGGCGCAGGCCAGCAGAAGTCCCAGGAGCGTCACGATCGACACGGCCGCCATGAACCACTCGATGAAGCGGTAGAACGCCCGGCTGAGAAGGAATGACCCGAGGAGCAGCGCCATCGACACGAGCGCCCAGAGGTCGGTGCGCGCCTTGGCGCCCCAGCCCGCCGGCCAGTCGACGAGGGAGGCGAGCGCCGTCCCGCCGGCGGCGGCGAACGAGCCGACCCACAGAAACGACACGGTCATGAGGATGTACAGAACGATCCCGAGGCGGCGGTCCAGACGCAGGAAGCCGCGCATGATGCTCTCGCCCGTCAGGATGGTGTAGCGGCCGATGGCGTAGTTGACCGGCCACTGGACGAGACAGGCGGGGATCAGCAGGAAGAGGAACGCCAGGCCGTAGCGGGCCACGACGTACGGCCACCAGATCAGCTCACCGCTTCCCTGCGCCAGGGCCAGCCAGACGATCCCGGGGCCGAGGGCACGCGCATAGCCCGGGAAGCGCGGCAGC
>DASTNM010000387.1:0-4482 GCA_035762745.1 Candidatus Polarisedimenticolia bacterium | reverse complement strand
CGCACCGACCGTCACCACGGGAGGCGGGACGCCGATCACCGCCGCGACCTTGCGTCACAGCCTGGCCCGCGTGCTGCGCCGTCTCGATCGGCGCGACGCGCGCGACGCCTACCGGGCCATCCGGCTGGCGCGCCCGGGTGGGCTCGGCCGGGTGCGGGAGCAGGACATCGCCTCCCCCCCGACGCGATCTCTTCTGGAGTGCATGCGGCTGGCGTCGGCGCACGACGCGATCGCGCGGGAGTACGCCACCGACTACGCCGTCACGTTTGAAGCGGCTCTGCCGGCGCTGCGGCGGCTGCGGGCGGCGCGCCTCCCGGCCGCGGCGTCGATCGCGCAGACCTACCTCGAGCTCCTGGCCTCGCGGCCCGACTCGCTCATCACGCGCCGGCACGGCGCCGCGGCGGCGCTCCGGGTGTCGCGGGAGGCGAAGCGGGTGATCGGGGCGGGAGGGCTGGCGGCGGCGCGGGGGCGCAGGCTCGCGGCGCGACTCGATCGGCGCCTGCGGGCCGCGCGTCCGCCCCTCAACCCCGGGGCGACCGCCGACCTCACCGTCGCCGCACTGTTCGCCTGGCTGCTGCTCAGGTCGAGCGGCTCTCGATCGCCGCGCCGCGGTTCCAGCCGCGCGCCGAGATGACCGGGAGGCCCGGATCGTCCCGGCGCAGGATGCCGACCAGGCGTTCCTCCTCCGCCTCGTCCCCCGCCAGGGCGTAGACGGCGGGGCCCCACGAGCTCTGTCCCACCCCGCACGCCCCCGCCTCCTTGAGCCGCCGCACCAGAGCGGCGCCCGCCGGATGGAACAGTCCGTCCTGCACCGCGGCGAAGCACGACCCGACCAGCTCCTGCACCTCCGCCAGCGCCGCCCCGAACGGGGCGAGGTCGCGCTCCACCAGGGCCGGCAGGAGCCGCATCAGGACGATCCTGGCGATCCGATCGACCGCCTCGCCCGGGGCGGGGCCGAGGCGCTCGAAGGCCTTCTCCTCCGCTTCGCCGCTGACGGTGTGGGAGGAGGTCGGCAGCGCCAGGACGATACGCCAGCCCTCGGGGAACTCCTGGCGCAGGAGGAGCGGTGGCGTCTCGGCGGCGGGGTGGCGCGGGCCGGTGGGGTGCCCTCCCTCGACCACGAAGCCGCCGCGCTGGAACGCGTGGAAGCCGACCCCCGAGCGGCGCGCCCGCCCCATCAGGGCGCACAGGCGCGCCGGGGACAGGTCGACGCCGCGCAGGCGGCTGAGACCCGCCGCCAGGGCCAGGGCGAGCTGCGTGCCGGAGCCGAGGCCGACGTGGCCCGGGATCGCCTCGAGCACGCGGATGTGCGCCCCGCCCTTCAGCTCCAGGGCGTCGAAGAAGCGTTCCGCCAGGATCTCGACCCGGTCGGCCTGCTCCCCCTCGACGCGCAGGGTCGCCGCCTTGTCGAGACGCAGGACGCAGCGTGGGCGGGAGATCGACAGCCCCATGCCGCCGAAGCGGCGCTCCTCCTGTCGCGACGGATCGAGGAAGCCGAAGTGCAGCCGGGCGTGGGCCCGGACGTCAACGTGCATCGCTCACCTCGGCGGGCGCGGCCCAGTCGCGGACGTAGTCCCCGATGAAGGCGAAGGCCTCGCGCTCCTCCGCCCCGCCTGTCTTGTCGAGAAGCGGTCGCAGCCTGGCCATCTCCTCCAGCACCCGGGCGCGCCCCAGGAGGTGCAGGCGGGTGGCGAGGATCGTCGCCTCGATCACCGCATGCTTGGCGCGGTTGAGCCCGGCGAAATCCCGCGCGCGCCCGGCGGCCACGACGCGGCCCAGGAATCGGCCCCTCTCCCCCGACAGGTCGCGCGACTCGATGCTGAACTCCTTCCAATGGCAGGTGTCGAGCAGGATCACACCACGCACCGTCTCCGCCGGCCGGTGGGGCGGCAGCGGCGCCGACAGGGCGCAGCGCGCGAACAGAAGGACGTCGTCGGTGAAGTGCACGACACCGGCGCCGACCTCGTCGAGGTTCTTCCAGGTCTGCGTGCCGCGGAAGGGGCGCAGCAGCACCCTGTCCTCCTCGAGCGAGATCCCCATCGGCGCGAAATTCGGCCTGGAGGAGGCGTCGAGCGTCGAGACGATCGTCTCCAGGATCATGGCGTCTCGCGGGTGCGCTCCATCTGGACCTCGACGTGGCCGACCTTCGGCAGCACGAACTTGCGCACCCGGACGACGGCGCGCGCCACCGGGAAGCGCTCCAGGACCAGGTCGAGGGCGGCGCTCGCCGCCGCCTCGACCAGGCGGAAAGTCCCCGACTCGAGCCCGCCGCGCACCGTCTCGCAGACCGTGCGGTAGTCGATGGCGTGGCGCAGGTCGCCGGTCCGCCCGGCCTGGCGCAGATCGACGAAGAGCTCCAGGTCGACCTCGAGCCGCTGCCGCTCGCGACGCTCCTCCTCGGTGACGCCGATGTGGCACATGCAGAGGATGTCCCGGAGCGCCAGCCTGTCCTGGCTCATCGCGCCGCCCCCGCGCGCCGCGCCCGCCCCGGCGCGCGCCCGGAGCCGGCGGCCGCGCCGCGGCGCGCACGGCGCGCCGCCGCCCCGGCCGTTCTCCGCGCGCGCGGGGCGTGATCGGCGGCCTCCGGCTCGGCGTAGGTCAGATAGCCCCAGTGCAGCGGCTCTCCCTGGATGTACTTCTTGCCGAGATGGCGCGCCAGGTCGGCCTTCATCAGCTCGCGCCCGAGGTAGAAGGCGTGCGACGAATCCTCCACGCCGAGGAGCGGGAAGATGTCGCGGAGATGCGCGCGCTTCACGAAACGCTCGCAGTTGAAGACGAAGATCGACTCACCGTCGGTCTCGATGCGGAAGTTGCGATCGGTGACCCGCTCTTGAAGACGACGCAGCTCGCTCTCGGTCGGGCGGGTCAGGCGGACGTCGCGGGTCGTCACGAGCCTGTGGTCGAACCCCTTCGGCAGCGCGCCGCGCCCCTTCGCATGGTGCATCAGGCGGCGTCCGGAGTCGAGCTCACGCACGCTCCCCAGCGCCCACGGGGCCACTTCGGTGGTCAGGGCGTAGCCGACGTTCAGCTCGCTCATGACTCCCAGCAGCACGGCGTTGACCCCCGTCGAGTCGGCCTCGGTCAGCTCGGTCAGGTTCCCGACTCCCATCAGCATCTCCTCTCCCGGCAGCGCCTCGCGCGCCTCGGCGAAGCGCCGCAGCGAGGCGGTGAACCCGAAGTGGATCGGGTCGAGGACCGGATCGACGATCAGCCGTCGCGCGCCGTGACGGCGCGCCGCGCGCACGTTCCTGAGAAGCGACGGCAGCCCCTGGCCGTGGTCGGGAATCACGACCGGCACGGCGCGCAGCCGCCCGGCCAGGTGCATGGTCTCCGAGTTGAGGCTGAGAAGGTACTCGGCCCCGGCGGCATCGCCCGCCAGCGCCTCCTTCTCGTTGAAGGTGTCGACGCTGACCCGGAATCCGCGCTCGCGCAGGAGCCCGACGATCCGCCCCAGATCGTCGCGCGGGTGTTCCGGCGAGCAGCCGAGGTCGATGACGTCGGCCCCTGCCTCGCGGTAGCGCCCCGCCGCTTCCAGGATCGCGGCATCGTCGAGCCGGTGGATGTCGTTGATCTCCGCCAGGAGGGTGAGCGCGTGCTCGCCGTCCGGGCGGTAGCTCTCCGCCTTCTCGCCGAAGAAGGCCGGCAGATCACGCAGGTCCTTGGGCCCTTTGCGGAACTCGACCCCGAAGCGCCGCTGGAGCTCCTGCTCGTCCGCCTGGCTGAGCCCCGGCAGGTAGACCGCGTCGCACCGGGGAGGGGTGAGCGTCGCCTTCAGGTAGTCGGTGGTCATCAGAGCCGCGACCTTGATCCGCAGCGCCTCGACGCGCCAGGAGAACCCGGCCCGCCAGGCGCCGAGCATCCGCTCGAGCCCCTCCTTCGCCAGCTGCCCCGTCACGAACAGGTACTGCGGCGCGCTCGCCATCGTCCTCAGATCCAGAGGCCGCCGTGGACGTGCAACACCGTCCCGGAGATGTAGGCGGCCCGCTCCGACACCAGGAAGGCGACCGCCTCGGCCACCTCCTCGGGACGGCCGAAGCGTCCGAGCGGGATCTGGCCGCGCCAGCGCGCCTTCTCGCCGGGATCCCAGTCGACGTACCCCTCGGTCTCGATGAAGCCGGGGCTGACGGCGTTGATCCGGACCCCGTTCGGTCCCTCCAGTCGCGCCATCGATTTGGTCAGCATCGCCAGCGCGCTCTTGGCGACGAAGTAGGCCGGCGCCTCGTGCGTCATGCCGGGAGAGACTTCGGCGTTGAGCGCCCCGACGTTGACGATGCGGCCGTGCCTGGCGCGGAGGGCCGGAAGGGCCGCGCGCGCGCACCAGAAGGCGCTGCCGAGGTTGCCGTCGACCATCTGGCGCCACTCGGCGTCGGTCGTCTCGGCGAGCGGCCGCTCGAGAAACGGCCCGACGTTGTTCACCAGGATGTCGAGCCGCCCGGCGTGCTCGAGCGCCTCGCGCACCAGCCGCTCGCATCCCTCGGGGGT
>DASTNM010000386.1:0-3522 GCA_035762745.1 Candidatus Polarisedimenticolia bacterium | reverse complement strand
GACGGGGCGGAACTCGTGCTCCTGCAGTGCACGCAGCAGCTTGCTCTGCATGCGGACGCTCATGTCGCCGATTTCGTCCAGGAAGAGCGTGCCACCGTCCGCCAGCTCGAGGATTCCCTTGCGGTCGCGGTCAGCGCCCGTGAAGGCGCCACGCACGTGACCGAAAAGCTCCGACTCGAGGAGGCTCTCGGACAGCGCGGAGCAGTTCTCGGAGAAGAAGCGGCGTTCCTGCCGTCCCGAGCGCTCATGGATGGCGCGCGCGACAAGCTCCTTGCCGGTCCCGCTCTCTCCCTGGATCAGCACAGGGAGCGAGCAGGCGGCGGCTTTGTCGATCAGGTGGTGCACGCGGCGCATCCCGTCGGTCGAACCAATGATTCCATGAGAGCGCCCCCGCAAGCGCTCGCCCTCGACCGGGCCGGCCTCCGCCTGGATCCCGGCATAATCCCCGGGCACAGACAGCCCATCCGGCAAGCCGAGCCCGGGCTCGAGCCCGTCACCCGGACGGGCCGGTCCGGCCAGGCTGGCTCCCGCATAAGATCGCGGCAGCGGCAGGCCGTACACCGACGGCTTGCCCAACGCCAGGATGATCCGTTTCGTTGCCTCCTCGAGCATCTGGAGGTCGGCGAGGCTCATCACGCTCTCCAGAGCCTCGTGCTTTTCGGCCAGCGTACGCGCCTGTCCTCCGACCCTGCGCAGGTCGGCAAGCCAGGCTCCCAAATCGACCCGCTTCCTGGTATCCAAGCCCATCGTTCGTCTCGCTCCGTCTCCCCTGTGATTGCGCTTATCCGTGCCGGGTCCAAACCCTAGAGCAATCGCGATACCACGCCGCAGTGCGCCGCGGCGTCAAGCAACCGACTGCCGATTGAACGTTTAAATACTACGAGTTGGAGGAGAAGCGTTCACGAAGGACGCTCAGTGTCACGAAGGTCGGGGGGAGTGATCTGTCCCATTGTGAAAAGGGGACGACTGAGGCGTCACAAGGTATCACACCGGTCGACCGTAATCGGCGGGGATCCCTAAGAGCCTGAGGCGCCGGTAGAGCTTCTGGCGGTTCCATCCGATGAAGCGGGCCGCCTTGGCTTTGTCGCCTGCGTATCGCCGGAGCGCATCTTCTATCATCAGCCGCTCGCCGCTCTTGTGTCCGTTACCATTTCCATTCGGCCCTTCGCCGGCGCCGACAGGGCGCACTCCCTCCGGCAAATCCTCCATCGCGATCACGGCACCCGGCGACAGGACGGTGAGGCGCTCGACGCAGTTCGCCAGCTCTCGCACGTTCCCGGGCCAGTCGCGTCCGCTGAGGATCTCCAGCACGCCCGGGCCGAGCCTCTTCGACGGCCGGCCGTCCCTGGCTTGGGCCTTGAGGAAGTGATCAACCAGAAGTGGGATGTCCTCGCGCCGGTCGCGCAAAGGCGGCACCTGGACGGTCACGACGTTAAGCCTGAAGTAGAGATCCCGACGGAAGCGGTTTTCGGTCATCAGACGATTGATGTCGGAGTTTGTCGCGGCGACGACCCGCACGTCGATCTGGCGCGGGGCGTTCTCTCCGAGGCGGCGCAACTCGTGTTCCTGAATCACCCTGAGCAACCGAGCCTGGAACGCGAAGCTCGTGTTGGTGATCTCGTCGAGGAAGAGCGTTCCCCCGCGAGCCTCCTCGATGAGCCCGATGCGGTCACGGTCGGCCCCCGTGAAGGCGCCCCGCGCGTACCCGAACAGCTCGGCCTCGAGCAGGGTTTCCGGGAGGGCGCCACAGTCGATCGCCACAAACTTCTTCTTCTGGCGCCGGCCGTTGTAGTGAATCGCCCGAGCCACGAGCTCCTTCCCCGTGCCACTTTCCCCGAGGACCAGCACGTTGCAGTCGCTTTCAAAGACTCCGGCGATCGTTTCCGTCAGCTTCTTCATCGCCGGGCTGACGCCAATCAGGTTCTCGAAACGGCTGCGCCCCTCGACTTCACGCTGCAAGCGAACGTTTTCCGCCTTCACATCACCGAACAGGCGCGCGTTCTCGATGGCGATCGCCGCCTGGCTGGCGAACGACTCGACGAAAGCCCGTTCTCTCTCCGTGAACAACTGGGCCGCTCGCCGTGTATCGAGATAGATGACACCGATGACCCTGCCCCGCGCCCGCATCGGCACGCACAGAATCGACTTGATCTCGTGCAGCACCAGGCTCTTGTACGCCGACAGCGACGGGTCCTGTCCCACGTCAACCGTGAGCAGCGCCCGGCCCTCGGCCACCTGCCGGATGACCGAATTGCTGAAGGAGGAAACCTCGTCGAGGCTCTCCTTGTCCATGCCTCTCGCGCACTCGGGCACCATGTCACCCGTCGATTCGTTCCTCCGGAAGATGATGCCCCGCTCCGCCTGGACTTTCTCGATCGCCAGGTCGAGAACGCTTTCCATCAACTCGTCCAGATCGAGGATCGACGTCAGCTTCCGCCCGATGGCACTCAACGCGCCGAGCATCCGCCGCGAGATTTTCTCGTTCCGACTCATGGCCGCGAGGTCGTAACGAGCCCGCTTCCCGACCTCTCCCTTCATCCTTGCATACCGTTCGTTGACCTCCCGCACCCGTGGTATCGCCAGGAACGACGACTTGTATCTCTCCTGCTCGATGTTCATAGCCAGCTCGTGGATCGTCAGCGCCGACACCCGGTAGCACGCCAACGCCCTTTCAAAGCGCAGCATCTGCTCGAACGCCCGCCCCAGCAGATAGGTCGCGTTCCAGAACACCGTGCGATCCGCATTTCCGGTCGCGATATCCGCCGCCTCCGCCAGCGGCGCTTCGGCCTCCTCGGCCCGGTTCGCCGCGATCAGCGCCTCGCCCCGCAGCATCAGCGCCTGCGCCAGGTGCCAGCGCATCCTTTTCTTGCGCGCGGTTTCAAGGAGGGGACGAAGCATTTCCTCGACCCGCTCGACCGCCGTACCCAGCCCATGTTCGACGGAAGCGAGGGTGATCTTGGCGCTCAAGAGCGTCTCGAACGGCGAACGGGTCGCATAGGTGTCAATCGCTCGCGAGAGCAGCATCCGGGCCTGGTCCTTCTGGCCCATCCCGAAGAGACCGCACGCCTCCAAGGTGTGAAGCTCCAGTATCGGCTGCCAGAGCTGCGACTTCGCTGCAATGCGGGCACCATAGTTGCAGACGCGCTGGGCCAGATCATATCGGCCGATCACCAACAGGAAATGTCCCCATCCCGGGAGGGACGTTCCCGCTACTTGCGCAATCCGACGCTGCTGTGTCGCCTTCAGGCTGTGTTTGAGACGATCGAGCGCCTGGCAGACAAAGCCGGTCTTGGCCAACACTTGAGCGGTATTGGCCTCTGCGATTGCCAAGTCCATTTCTGCGCCGGAACCACGCAAGGCAGCCAGCGCCAGACGGTAGTAGTACAAACTCGTCCGCCAGCGCCCTTGCGATCGGTGGGTCTCGCCGATATTAATATGGGCCTCCGCGATATCGGTCTTCAGATTGAACCCACGAGCAATGTCCAGAGAGGCTCTATGACTGTCGCGAGCCTGGCTGTACCT
>DASTNM010000385.1:0-5002 GCA_035762745.1 Candidatus Polarisedimenticolia bacterium | reverse complement strand
GTGGCGCGGCTGATGCCGAGGAGGCGGGCCGCCTCGTCGCGGTTCCCCTTCGCCTCGCCGAGGGCGCGGTCGATCTCCTCGCGGGTGACGCCGGTGTCGACGCCGCGGGCGCCGGGAACGTTGAGCTTGGAGTAGAACTCGACGTCGTGGCGGGCGTCGTCGAGGGTGATGGTGTCGCCGGCGGCGAAGAGGGCGAGCTTGTAGACCTGGTTCTCCAGCTCGCGGACGTTGCCGGGCCAGTCGTAGCGCGTCAGGACCGACATCAGGACCGGCTCGAGGCGCAGCTTCGGGCTCTTGTTCTCCTGGGCGACGCGGCCGAGGAAGTGATCGACGAGCAGCGGGATGTCCTCGCGGCGCTCACGGAGGGCGGGGAGCGTGACCGAGATGACCTTGAGGCGGAAGTAGAGATCCTCGCGGAATTTCCTCTCCTTGATCATCGCCTCGAGGTCGCGATTGGTCGCCGAGACGACGCGCACGTCGACCTTGCGCGAGGTCTCCGAGCCGACGGGGCGGATCTCCCCCTCCTGCAGGACGCGCAGTAGCTTGCTCTGCAGCCCCAGGCTCATGTCGCCGATCTCATCGAGGAACAGAGTGCCGCCGTCGGCCATCTCGAACAGCCCGCGGCGCGGCGCGTCGGCGCCGGTGAAGGCCCCCTTCGCGTGACCGAAGAGCTCGCTCTCGAGCAGGGTCTCGGTGAGGGCGGCACAGTTCTCGCTGAAGAACTTCTGGTCGCGCCGCGGGCTGTTGTGGTGGATGGCGCGCGCCACCAGCTCCTTGCCGGTGCCGCTCTCGCCCCGGATCATCACCGGCAGGGTGCTGGCAGAGACGCGCGAGAGCATCGCGAAGACGCTGCGCATCCTGGCGCTGCGGCCGACGAGGCTCTCGTAGCCGTAGCGCTCCTGCACCGCCTGCTTGAGGTACTGGTTCTCCTGCCGGACCTGGTCGTACAACCGCGCGTTCTCGATGGCGATCGCCGCCTGGTTGGCGAAGGCCTCGAGGAACCTCAGGTCGTCCTCGGAGAAGACGGTGCCGGGAGCCCGCGTGTCGACGTAGACCGTGCCGATGACGCGGTTACGGATCTTGAGCGGCACGCACAGGAGCGAGCGGATCTGGTACATCGTGACGCTGCGGAACTCCTTGAAGCGCGAGTCGGCGACGGCGTCGTGCGTCAGGATCGGACGGCCGAGCCCCGCCTGGCGGATGATGTTGCGGCTGTAGGCGGTGGCGTCCTCGATCGTCTGGTGCTCCATGTTGCGCGCGATCACCATCTCCATCTCGTCGGTCTCACTGCGGTACAGGAAGACCAGTCCGCGCTCGGCGCCGACGATGTCGATGGCCAGGTCCATCACCTTGCTGAGCAGCTCCTTGAGATCGAGGATCGAGTTGATGATCTGGGTGATCTCGTACATCGTGGCGAGCATCTTGAGAGGGGCGTCCCGGCCCGCCTCGGGGGCGACGCCGCCGAGCCTCAGGGGCGCGGGAGCGGTCCCCGCCACCTGGCGCGCGATCTCCTGTTTCTGCTGGTCCTTCTCGTAGTCGTCGCGCACCGCGGGATCCTCGATTTCCGAAGCGACCTGTCCGATGAGAACGTGGGCGGCATTATAAGCATGCGCCGCGTCGTCCGGCAATCCTCGCGCCGTGAAAATCTCCCCCAGGAACGCCTGGAATCTCCACTGCAGCTCGCGGAAGCCTCCCTTCTCCGCGCTCTGCAGGCCGACCTGCGCCTCGCGCTCGGCGTCGGCGATCTTGCCGACTTCGAGCGCGCAGCGGCCGAGCACCAGGTTGGCCTGCAGGCGGTCCTTGAAACGCAGCAAGCGCGGGTCCTGGCGGGTGAGGTTGCGTGAGGCTATCAGGACTCCTTTGCGGTCGTGACGCCGCATCGCCGCCTGCGCGATCACGCAGAGAGCGCAAAAGGTGATGCGCGGATGCGTCAGCTCGCGCCCGATCGCCAGCGCCTCGTTGGCCAGATCCTCCGCTGGTCCGACCTCCCCTGAGGCGAGACGATCCGCGGCCAGCGAGGCGGTGAGATACCCCTCCTGCATCCGCGCGTTCAGCCGGCGCGCGAGGTCGAGCCCCTCCCTGTGGTGCTCGAGCGCAAGGTCGGGCCGCCCGAGGTCGCGGCGCGTGGTTCCGAGGAAGTCGAGAGACTGGATCTGCCCCGCGCGGTCGCCCATCTCGGCAAGCAAACTTCGTTCCTCCTCAAGCAACTGCACGGCGCGATCGAAGCGCCCGCGGTGCGCATAGAGGGGCCCCAAATGGCTGAGCTGGTGACCGGCCTGCTCGGTGCTGGTGTGGTCCCGAGACCAGGCGAGTGCCTGCTCGATGACGCGGATGGCGCCCGGCACATCGCCGGTCTCGAGGATGGCAGGACCAAGATTGCTGAGATAACGATAGTAATGATAGGTGAGTCCGTTCTCTTTCGCGATCTGCAGCAGCCGGTCCAGGAGAGTGCGCGCGGTCTCCGCCTCGCCCACCCCGAGGTGGCAAATGGCGATGTTATTCAGGGTCGTGACGAGACCCTGGAGGTCGCCCAGCGATTCCAGTATTTCCGTGGCCTCCCGGAAAGTATCAAGCGCCTTGAGATGGTCGCCCTGACGGGCTCTCATCGTGCCGAGGTAGCTCAGGGATGAGGCGATTTCCTTGCGGTTGCCGGCGGCGCGGGCGCTCACCAGGGCCTTCTTCCCCAGCTCCGTCGCGCCGTCCAGGTCCTCGAGGTAGCTCGTCGCCCAGCCCTGAATACGGAGAGCGCGCGCTTCGTGGACCTGGTCACCGGCCCGCCGCGCCTCTTCGAAGAGTTGAAGCGCGTAATCCCGGCCCTTCTCGCGCTCGCCGAGATCGACCACTGTGTTCAACGCCAGGGCGTGCAGCGCTCTCATGCGACGGGCCGCGTCCTCGGGGGGCATCAGGTCGAGGGCGCGCTTCAGGAACTCGACCTGCCGCCGCGCGTTGAAGAGAGACTCCGCCCGCTCGGCGGCGCGCAGGGAGTATGTGACGGCGCGCTCCCGGTCCCCGGCGACGTAGAAGTGATGCGCCAGCTCCTCCACCACGTCGTCGAGCGAGGCGCTACTCGCCGTCTCGATGGCGGAGCCCACCGCGAGGTGCAGGGCGCGGCGGCGCTCCTCGGACAGCTCCTGGTAGGCCGCGTCACGGATCCGGGCGTGCGCCAGGTCGACGAGTGGCGGTCCGGAGCGCCGCGTCTCGACCAGCGCCATCCTGAGTCTCTCGAGCGCCTCGATCCACGCCGTGGCTTCCTGAGGGTCGAGCCCGAGAACGCGGGCCAGGAGCGGCACCGGGACGGGACGGTTGAAGACCGACAGCGCCTCCAGAAGAGCACGTTCCCCGGCGGCGAGGGCGGCGAGGCGCCGCGCCACGACGCCGGCCAGGCTGGGCGGCAGGTGAATGGCGTCGAGTGTGCGGCTCTCGGCGATCCAGGCGCCGCCGCTGCGCCTGAGGGTCCCCTCCTCGGCCAGCGCCTTCATCAGCTCCTCGAGGTAGAGCGGATTGCCGTCGGTGCGCTCGACGAGGAGGCTCGCCAGCCGCTCCGGCCGCTCGCCGAACGGCACCATCGAGGCCAGCAGCTCGGTCGCCTGCTCGGCGTCCAAAGGCTCCAGGTCGATCCGCCGCAGGCGCGCCGAGGCGCCGAGACGCTTGAGCAGGAGACCGGCGGGTGCCCCCCGGGCCTCCTCGTCGCGCAGGCTGCCGATCAGCAGCCATGGGGTGCGCGCCGGTCTCAGGACCAGGTGCTCCAGGAGATCGATCTCCGGTGCCTGCCCCCAGTGGAGATCCTCGAGGACGAGCACGCCCGGAACGCCGCCGGCCAGGAAATCGAGCCCGGCGGCCAGGCGGGCGATGAACTCGTCCTTGCCGAGAAGGGCGGCGACCGTGGGCGCCGCGGACGCCGGCGGGGAAGCGCGGCCCGCCGCGACACCGTCGGACAGGCTCTCCTCCGTGCCGGGGGCACGGTCGGTCCTCACTCCTCCCGTGGGCAGGAGCTGCCCGAGAATCGGCCGCAGGTCGGTGGGCAGCTCCGCGTCGCCGGGAGGAGGGAGCTGCCGCATCACCTCGGCGAACGGCTGGAACGGCGCGCCGCCGTCCTCGTAGCAGCGCCCGGTCAGATTGCGGATTCCCGCCAGCTGCAGGCGATGCTTCAGCTCGCGCAGCAGACGGCTCTTGCCGATGCCGCTGGCGCCGCTCACCAGGACGAGACGTGCCTGCCCATCGTCGGCGGTCGGACGGTGCGTGTGGGCCGTCGCCAGATCGACCAGGGTCTCGAGCTCGGCATCACGGCCGACGAACCGGCCGCTGGTCACGAACGAGGCGTAGGTCTCGGGGGTGTCGAGCGCGTGGGCCCCGACCCCGCCGGCGTCGAGGAGAGCCAGCGCCTCGATCGTCGAAGCCGGGCGGTCCGCCGGGTCGCGGGCCAGCAGCGCCAGCACGAACGACTCCATTCTTTCGGGGATCTCGGGATTCAGCGAGCGGAGCAGCCGCGGCGACCCCGCGAGGATCGCGCTGATGACCCGCCCCGGATCCCTCCCCTCGAAGGGGAGGACGCCGGTCAGCATCTGGTACAGGACGACGCCGAGCGAGTAAAGGTCCGAGCGACCGTCGGGGCGTCCTCCCTTGAACCTCTCGGGAGCGATGTAGTGGATGGTGCCGCCCGGCGCGACGCGGCGAGCGTCGGCCTGCTGCTGCGCCAGGCCGAAGTCCAGGACCTTCACCAGAAACGGCGGGCGGACCAGGATGTTCTGCGGCTTGATGTCGTTGTGAAGCAGGCCGCGCGAGTGGATGTAATCGAGGGCCCGCAGGCACTGTACGACGAGATCGTCGAAACGCGATCTCGCGGCCGGCCAACGCAGCGTCGTCAGGTCGCTCCCCTCGACGTACTCCATGGTCAGGAAGTGCTGCTGGCCCACCTCGCCGATGTCGTAGACGCGGCAGACGTCGGCGTGCGTGACTTGGCGGGCGATCCGGACCTCGTTGTGGAACCGCTCGAGAAACGACG
>DASTNM010000384.1:0-7661 GCA_035762745.1 Candidatus Polarisedimenticolia bacterium | reverse complement strand
TATCGCCCGTTTCGGCATCCCGCGCCGCCCGTTCGAGGACCTTCTCGATGGCGTCGAGATGGATCTGTACAAGACGCGGTACCAGAGCTTCGAGGAGCTGCGCGTCTACTGTTACCGTGTCGCCTCGGCGGTGGGGCTGGTCTGCCTGTCGATCTTCGGCTGCCGCCAGGCGCGCAGCCGCGACTACGCGGTCGACCTCGGCATCGCCCTGCAGCTGACCAACATCCTGCGGGATCTCAAGGCCGACGCCGCGCGCGGCCGGATCTACGTGCCACGCGACGAGATCGAGGCCTGCGGCTACAGCGAGGCGGAGCTCTTGCGCGGTGTGCGCAACGCCGCCTTTCTGGCCCTGATGCACCGGCAGGCGGCGCGCGCCGAACGGCATTTCGAGAGCGCCGCGGCCGCCCTGCCGGCGGGCGACCGCCCGCGGCTCCTGGCCGCCGAGGTGATGGGGGCGATCTACCGGCGGCTGCTGCGACGCATCGAGAGGGACGGGTTCCGCGTCTTCGAGCGCCGCATCACGGTGCCGCGGCTGACGCAGATCGGGGTGGCGCTGCGGGCCCGGGTCACCGGCCACGTCGGGGAGTAACCGTGGGCACCGAGGGCGTCACGGGGAGCCCCGACGCCATCGTGGTCGGGGGTGGTTTCGCCGGGCTGGCCGCCGCGACTGCGCTGGTGGAGGCGGGGGCCCGGGTGGTCCTGCTCGAGGGGCGCCCGCACCTCGGGGGGCGTGCCAGGTCCTGGGTCGATCCCGAGACCGGAACGGTGATCGACAACGGCCAGCACCTCTTCACGGCCTGCTACCGTGAGACGCTCCGGTTTCTCGACCGGATCGGCACCGGTCAACGCCTCGAGATCCAGCCGCGTCTGAGCCTGCCGTTCGTCGATCCCGGCGGGCGGGTCGGGACCTTCCGGCTTCCCACGCTGCCCTCTTCCTGGAGCCTGGTCACCGGTCTCCTGCGTTATCCGGGGCTCGGCTTCGCCGATCGTCTCCGCCTCCTGCGCGTCGCCCGGGAGGTGAAGCGGCGGTCGCCCCGGCCGCCGGTGACGTCGGGCGTGGGACCGCCGTCTCCCGACGCGTCCCTCGACCAGCGGAGCGTCGCGGAGTGGCTCGCCTCTCTCGGGCAGTCGGAGGAGGCGCGCCGGCGTCTCTGGTACCCCCTGACGATCGCGGCGCTCAACGAGGATCCCGAGACCGCCTCCGCGGCCATGTTCCTTCCGGTCCTGCGCGAATCGTTCCAGGGCGGAGCCGGCGGCTCAGGCCTGGGGCTGGCGGGGGTCGGGCTGAGCGAACTGTACGCCGAGCCGGGGGCGCACTACATCAAGTCCCACGGATCGGAGGTGCGGCTGCGGGCCCAGGTGCGTCGCCTGGTCATAGAAAGCGGGCGCTGTGCCTGGGTCCTGCTGGAGGATGGCGGCCGTGTGGCCGCCGGGGCGGTGGTCTCGGCGGTGCCGCCGGCCGACCTGCTCGAGATGCTGTCGGCCGATACCGCGGCCGACCCGTTCTTCGCGGGCGCCGCGCGGCTGGAGACCTCGCCGATCGTCTCGATCTATCTCTGGTTCGGCAGCCCGGTGACCGACCTGCCGTTCGCCGGTCTCTTGGGCGGAACCTGGCAGTGGATCTTCAACCGCCATACCTTCGCCGGAAAGATTTCGGGGGTCCACCCGGTCACCCTGGTCTGCAGCGCCGCCCGCTCCCTGGTCGAGATGTCGCGCGAGAGGCTGGTGCGCCTGGCGCTGGACGACTTGCACCGCTTCTTCCCGTCGGCGCGCCGGGCCACACTGCGCCACGCGCTCGTGATCAAGGAAAAGCGCGCCACGATCTCCCCGGCCCGGGGGGCCCTATCGCTGCGCCCCCCCTTCCTGACTCCTTACAAGGGTCTTCACCTGGCCGGGGACTGGACGGCCACCGGGCTGCCGGCGACGATTGAAGGGGCGGTCCTCTCGGGGCACGCCTGCGCCCGCCAGGTGGCCCTGGAGCGCTGAAACATGCCAGGTTCCTCCGGAATGCCGATCGTCGCGGGATTCGTGCTTCTGCTGGCCGGGCTGCTCGCCTCCCTGGTGGCCACACACATCAAGGCCCGGCGCTACTTCGACCGCCCGGCCCTGGCGCGCAACCGCCTGTTCGATCCGGTCCTCAATCTGCTGAAGTGGCTCCTGCTGCTCTCCGGACTGGCTCTCCTGGCCCGCGTCTCGCGCCCGGTCGCTCTGACGGCCGGCGCTTCCCTCCTGGCTCTGCGTGGCTACCTGCTCTTCATCCGCAGCCATCTCTTCCAGCGCCGCCTGCTGCGCCGGGACTTCGAGGCGCTGAAGAAGGCGCGGCCCGGGATCACCGAGGCGGAGATCCTCTACGAGCTGACCCTCAGGCGGCATCCGTCCTGGGGGCCCGAGCTGGTCGAGCAGATGGTGCACGATTACCCGACGGTCGAGTCGCTGGCGGCCGTGATCGCCAGGATGGAGAGGGGATTCCGCGGCTTCCGCGCGTAGGGTCCGCTACGGAGACTCGGGCCGGCTCCCGGGGAGGCTCAGGCCAGAAGCGGGATGATCTGGTCCTGGATCGCGGTGGTGACCTCGACGCTGCGCTCGTCCATGTAGACGTCGATCTCGCTGCGCACTCCGAATTCCTGGAGGTAGATCCCCGGCTCGATGGAGAAGCCGGTGCGCGGGATCAGCAGACGCTGGTCGAGCGTCTCGAGATTGTCGATGTTGCAGCCGTTGCCGTGCACCTCGCTGCCGATGCTGTGGCCGGTCCGGTGCAGGAAGCGCTCGGCCTGCCCGCGGGCGCGGACGTGCTCGCGGGCCACGTCATCGACGTCGGCGCCGCGAATCCTCTTGCCGAGCGCCGCCCCTTCCTTGAGATAGGCGACCGCCGCGTCACGCGCCCCGGCGACGATCTCCCAGATCTCCCGCGGGCGGTCCGGCACCTTGGCGCCGACGAACGCCATCCAGGTGATGTCGGCCCAGATCGATCCCTCGGGTTCCTCACGGCACCAGAGATCGAGAAGCAGCAGGTCGTTCCTGCGGATCGGGGCGCTCCCCTCGGGGCGCGGCTCGTAATGCGGATTGCCGCTGTGCGCGTTGACCGCGACGATCGGGGGATCGCAGTGCAGACGGCGGCGACGGAACTCCTCGACCATGAACTGCTGCAAGGCGAACTCACTGAGGGAGCGCCGTTGGCGCACCGCCCGGCGCACCTCGTCGAGCGTGACCTGCAAGACTTCCTTGAGCCCCTGGGCCGCGCGACGATGGGACGCCAGCCCCTCGGCGGTCCAGCGCGCCTCGAAGTGCTGCACCAGGTCGGCGCTGCTGAAGACCTGGGCGCCCGCTGCGCGCACCATCTCGATCGTTCCGGCGTCGACGCGCGACACGTAGGGGATAGCCCCGCCCGGGACGTACTCCATCGCCACGCGCTTCGTGTCCTTCAATAGCTCGCGCAGCTTCTCCTGCAGCTCGCGGTAGCCGACGAAGGCCACCCGGCGCCCCGGGGCGTCGGCGAACAGGTGAGCCTCGATGGCGTGATGCAGCCAGACCGGCTCGCCTCCGGCCGGGATCAGACCGAACCAGCGCCGCGTCGCGAAGCGTTCGGGGCCGAGGCCGGCGACGCGGCGGGCCACCGGGTTGAGCCCGTGGAAGTCGTAGAGGAGCCAACCGTCGAGGTCGAGCGATCGGAGGACCGACTGAATCGCGCCAACATCCATGAGCGATACGTTATCACAGGTGCTTGCGGTCACCGGCACAAGCAGGGTCGCGGAACTCGGGAAGAAAGCGGCGGCGAGTCATGCCGCCCCTCGAGGCGCCGTCGCGATCAGAGAGCGCAGGCGTCGCCGACGCCGTCGTGGTCGGAGTCGGCCTGGTCGGGGTTGGGGGTGAGGGGGCAGTTGTCGCACAGGTCGCCGCGGCTGTCACCGTCGGAGTCGGCCTGGTCGGGGTTGGGGATCAGGGGGCAGTCATCGGCGGTGTCGATGAGGCCGTCCTTGTCCTCGTCGGCGTAGGGGAGGGCACAAAGGCCGGCGGCGGGGATCTCGGCGCCGCTGGAGTGATGCCCGAGGGGCCCTTCGCCACACAGGCTGGCGCCGGCGACGAGGTAGTAGAAGGCGGTGCCGATGGGCGGCAGGGAGGGGTCGGAGGTGCCGGCCTGGGGGAGGGCGCCGGCGAGGCAGGAGTGTGTGTAGGCGGCGGGGGCGGGGAGTGGCAGGGTGCCGCGGTAGAGGTTGTAGACGGGGGCCTGGGAGGCGAAGAGCCAGGCGAGGGACGCGACCGGTCCCTGCTGGGTCTCGGCGAGCCCCGGGACCTCGCCGGGGCGGGCGAACTGGGTGCGCACGCCGGGGGCGCAGTCGAGGGCGTCGAGCAGGCCGTCGGCGTCGGAGTCCTGGCAGGCATCGCCGACCTGGTCGCCGTTCCAGTCGCCCTGGGCCTCGTTGGCGGCGGCGGGGCAGTTGTCGCAGGCGCTGGGGCGGCCGTCGCAGTCGGGGTCGGCCTGGGTGGTGGTAGCGGTCCGGGCGCAGCCGTCGTCGACGTCAAGGACGAGGTCTCCGTCGGAGTCGCGCACAGGGACGGGGCAGGGGGTGGAGTTGGGGCGCTGGACGCCGGCGCTGTTGGTGCCGAGGGAGCCTTCGGCGCAACGGTTGAGGCCGGCGACGAGGTAGTAGAAGGCCTGGCCGGGAGGCGGCACGGTGGCGTCCTGGGAGAAGGTATCGGGGGAGGCGGCTTCGAGGCAGGCGTGGTTGTAACCGGAGCCGGAAGCGGTGAAGGCGCCTCGGTAGACGTTGTAGACATTGGCCTGGCCGACCTGGGCCCATCCGAGAGCGGTGGTGAGGCCGGCGGTGAGGCGCAAGGTGTTGCCGACGGTGTCGGGGGGGCGCCAGGTGCTGCCGACGAGGGGGGCGCAGTCGACGGAGTCGGGGACGCAGTCGTGGTCGCTGTCGAGGGTCGGCAGCTCATAGACGCCGAGGTCGACGACGGCGAGGCCGTCGCCGTTTCCGTCGGCGACGCGCGGCCGGCCGTCGAGGTCGGTGGGCGGCAGATCGGAGGTGTCGACCCCGGCGTCGATCACCGGTGAGGGGGGGGTCGGGTGGAAATCCGCGACGAGACTGGCGGGCGTCCCTCCCCAGTCCGCGAGCAGCTTGAACGACTGGCTGGCGGTCGGCAGTGCGGGGGAAATCGTCAGCGCCTTCGTCTGTGAGTTGATCGCGGTGACGGTGCGTGCCACGCCATCGCCCGCGTACTCGACGACGTCGGCGACATGGTAGCGGGCGATCTCGGGCACGACGACGGTCGTCGTGGTCCCGGCGAGGACGGTCACGTCGTAGAACTGCGGCAGACGTGTCAGCGCAGGTGGCGCGGAGAGGTTGCCGTTGACACCCAGCAGGTCCGACTCCTTGTAGTCGCCGGCGATCTGGGAGGGCGTCGCGGGCCGCTTGACGTTGTCGGCGAAGAGATTGTTGGTCGTCGTGGGGAATGAGTAGTAGCTGTAGAGCCCGGCGCCGGTTCCATTGGCTCCCACGGCGTTCCCCACGATCAGATTGTTCGTGATTCGAACCGGCAGGTTGTCGGGCGGCTTCGCTGTGCTGTCCGAGAGGAGGCCGGCTCCAAAAGTGGCATAGGGGTTTCCGGCGGTGGCCGCGGTGTCGGTCAGGGAGTTTCCTACGATGGTGTTCAGGGACACCACGGCCACGGCGTCCAGAATCTCAATCCCGCCACCGGCGGATCCGGCGCTGTTGCCGTAGATCAGGTTCCCCTCGATTCTTCCCTCGCTGTAAAGTGTGAGACAGCCCCCGGTGGTCGAGGCACGGTTGCCGTAAATCACGTTTCGGCTGATGATGGTTCCCGGGCCCGCGCGCAAGCGGATGCCTCCCCCCCGTCCGTCCTCGGCGACCACCAGGTTGTCGTGGATCACGTTGCCGATGATCTGTGGCGAGGAGAGTTGATCGAGTGAGAAGATTCCGCCGCCGCCTCCGTAGGTGAGGCCGGATCCTCCGGTCTTGGGTGGCTTGCTGACGTTGCCCGCAATCTCGTTGCCGGCGATGATCGGCCGGCCGTAGCCGACGTAGATGCCGGCTCCGATCCAGTCCTTGGTGCTCCCGGAGAGGACGTTGCCGACGATGGCATTGTTGGTCACCACCGCGTCACCGTAAACGAAGACGCCGCCCCCCGCGACGGTGTCCTGGGAGGTCACCACCTCGCCCGACCCGCCGGTGATGGTGAAGCCGTCGATCGAGAAGCCGCGCCGCGGGCGGCTCGTCCCACCCGAGGCGAAGATCACGGCGCTGCGCCCGAATCCGGTGGCGTCGAGAATCGTCGCCCCGGCCCCCGCCCCGAGCACCTGGACGTTCGGGTAGATGAAGATCCTTTCGTGGTAGTTTCCGGCGGCCACCTGAACCGTTGCCCCGGTCACCGTGCCGGCGATCAGTTGGCAGTTGGCGTCGTTGATCGCGGACTGGACGGTCCTGTAGGGCGCCGACACGGTCCCGCATCCCGCCGGACAGGCGGTGCCACAACTGTTGCCGCAGACCGTCGTGCAGCTGCTGCCGGCGTCGACGTACAACGTTGTCTGGGAGGTCACCTGGGCTCGAAGCGCCACGACACCCAGGCCCGCAACCTCCATCAGACAAAGGTAAAATATGGCTGCAGGGACAGTCGCCATGGACTTCTCGCGAGACGCACGGCGTCTGGATGATTTGTCGACCGCTGACTGCCCCTGCCGGCGCATGAACCTCCGGGCCGCTGTCGGGCCTCGCGGAAAATTTCCTCGAATGTGGGTCCTGTATCTACCACAGGGGTGGTCAGAGTCAAGATAAAGGGTGACAAAAGATGTTGACGGATTCTCGACTTGATCGTACAAGTGCCCGGGAGCGGTGGTGTGTCTTCATTTCCAATTCGAGGAGGGTGACATGAGGGTTCACAGACAGGTTCTGGCCCTGACACTGATATGCGCCATGCCCTTGGCCGCCCTTGCCGCCGAAGCGAAGAAAGGCAAGAACCCCAAGGAGTTGACCGTGGGAGAGTTCGCGGTGATGCTGGCCGCGACCACGGGATCGCCGCGCCAGACCGATGCGGGGAAAGCCGCCGATCAGCTGGTCAAGGCGGGCGTCCCGCTGGGGGATCTCTCGGCGACCCTGAGTGAGCAGAAGCTGGCCGAGATCCTGGATCATTACGGGGTCGAGACCAAGAATGCCGCGGCCGATACGGCCATCAGCCGGAGCAAGGCCGAGGCGGCGCTCCTTATGGTGAAGTCGTCCTTGAGCCAGGGCCCGGGGGCGACGATGGCCGGTGCATCGACCTCGCCCGTCCCGTCGACGATCGACGACTGCTACGCCCTCAGCAACCATGGCGAGTGCACCAACTGCTGCAAGGCTCTTGGGACGACGACTGCCAGACAATGTTCCCGTCTCTGCAACGAATTCAGGAAGGGGAGCTCGCCCGAGCCGATCCCCTGATCCAACGACCCGTTTTCAGCAGACCATGATCCCCGCCGGCCGGAGCCAGGAGGCCCCGGCCGGCGGCGCACGTGCGGATCGCCCCCCCGAGATAATTCTCCCGCCTGTGAATCGAGCCGGCTGAGTCGGTCCGCAGCCACCGGCGCTGTTGAACTCCCGTCCTTCACGACAGTTCGCGCCGGCGGCTCAGATCGTGTCGCAGGCGTCGCCGATGCCGTCGTGGTC
>DASTNM010000383.1:0-9336 GCA_035762745.1 Candidatus Polarisedimenticolia bacterium | reverse complement strand
GAGGTCCAGAGCCTCCTCGAGACGAACCTGCCCCGCGATGCCTCTCTTTATAACGAATACCATGCCCTGCTGGTCCGGGTGGCCAAGGAGCGCTGCCTGAAACGCGGCCCGCTCTGCGACGACTGCCCTTTGAGCCCCCACCTCCCCCCGGGCGGACCCCGGCCGCTCAATTGACTTCAACCCCATGCTTCAGTTACATTAAGCCCCCTTTCGCGCTCGAACTCCCGTCGCTTCGCCCGGTCCAGCGTCCGAAATTTTGAACAGGGGAGGGCGGCCCATGAGGAAACGATCCGGAGGTTTTGGATTCTCCCTGGTCGGGTTCCTGATCGTCGTCTGGTCCAGTCACGTCGTCGCGGCCGAAAGACCACTCGCGGGGCGTGTCGTCGACCCCTTCGGCTCGGGGGTCGAGGGGGCGGACATCTTCGTCACACCGCTGGGGCGGGAGCTCCCCTCGCCCCTTCCCCGTTCCACCCGGGCCTCCTTCGATTTCGCCAGCGGTGAGATCGAGGCGCTGCGCAGCGCCCCGGACGGCTCCTTTGCCACGCTCCTGCCGGCGGGCCATTACCGGCTTGCCGCCTTCAAGCCGGGCTACCAGATCGACCTGGTGGATGTGAACACGCTGGTGCGCGAGACGGTGGAGCTCCGGCTGAAGGAGGCGGCACGCATCTTCCTGGGCGACCTGCCGGTCGGGGCGCCGGGACAGAATCTGGGGCTCGACTGGATCCTGAGACGTCCGAGCGACGTCCTGCGCGAGACCGAGGCCGCGCTACCGGGGGCCGGGGAGGGCGGTGGGGAGGTTTGGGAGGCCGACGCCAGGTCGACGGGGCCCGTGGATCCGCCGAAGGGCCGGCTCGAGGCCCTTCTGCAGCCGATCGATGGCGAGTTCACCCAGGACTTCAGCGGCAGCAATCTTTCGGGAGGCGACGGATCGGGGCCGGCTGAGACCTCGGGCCGGAGGACCAGCCTGGCGTTGCGCGGAGCGATCGGTGGCCAGGGGAAATGGCGATTCGACGGCCTGACGGGGCGCGCGGTCGCGGACTCGGGGGGCGGGTCGGGGGGGGTGCGACAGGATCGCGAGGCCGACCGGATGATACTCGGCATGGACTACCGTCTCGGCCCGGCCGACGAGCTGCGGTCGGTCCTGCGTTACGGCAGCAGCCGTTACGTGGTCGATCCGAACGGGGAGACCGTCAATGCCACCGATCAGGAGCAGCGCACGGTCGGGTTCCGTTCGCGCTGGGAGAGGAGTCTCGGGTCGTCGGCGCAGCTGTATGTCGACGGGGCCTATTTCGAGACCGGAGTCAGAGTCCCGGACGGCGCCTCGTCTCCCTTCGCCGCCGGGTCGGGGCCCGGTGGTCTCGATCGAGTGACCGATCGATCGTGGCTGGCGACGAGCGGCGTGATCTTCTCGGCGGGCGAGCACCGCCTCGATTTCGGCCTGCGGGCCAAGAGGTATCGCTACGAAGGCAGGGATCGTGGCGTGCTGCTTTACAACCTCGTCGACGCGCCGACACTGGCCGAGCCGGGGGAGCGGGGCGACGCGGTGAGCGTCTTCGGCAACGACGACTGGCGGCTGGCTGACGGCAGCGTCCTGAACTACGGTCTGCGGTACCACGGCAACCTGGCGTCGGGAGGCGCCTACTTCGTGCCGCGGGTGGGCTGGACCAGCGAGCCGGAAAGCCCCGGTGGCACGCGTTTCCGTTCGATGCTGATGCTGCGGGTCGACGATCCGGGATTCTCCTCCCTGTACGCGTCGTCGGCCGAGCGGCGCGCCGCCACGCGGCCGGATGTCGGACGAATCGGCTACCTGATCGGGATCGAGCGACGTCCCGAAGACCGGCTCCAGGTCGCGGCCACCCTGTCGTACCGGCCTTTCGAGGAGGGGCTCGGCGGCGAGGACGAAGAGACGCTGGTCCCCGGAGCCTGGGGCGACGCCCTGCTCTTCCTCACCGACGGCGCCGCGGGGCGGCACGAGCTCGGAGTCGAGCTGCAGCGCGGCTTCGGGGCCATCAGCGGCAGTCTCTCCGGAAGCGTCGGCCGGGTCGAGGGGCGGCTGACACCGGCGATCGAGGAGGCTCCGGTGCAGATTCTGTCGCTGGGCGAGATCCGTTACTACCTGACGCGCCTGCGGGCGCAGTATGGCCCCACCGAGACGGCGGTGCAGATCGACTACCGGCACGTCGACGGGACAGGCGGCGGTGAGACGTCGATCGAGAGCGGAACGCTCGACTACCGGCGGCTCGATCTGGTGATCTACCAGGACCTGCCGTGGATTCGCGGCGCCGGGAATGCGCGCTTCAAGGTCCTGATGGCCTACCAGGGGTTGATGTATGGATCGGGTCAGGGCGAGGCGGGCCGCTCGCCTGCGCCGGGTTCCGGATCGCGCCTGACGGGCGGCGTCGACATCAGCTTCTGAGCAGCGCGCGGGGCCAAGGGGAGATCGCGACTGGATGAGAAAGACACTGGCCGTCGCCGTATCGGCGCTGCTGCTCGCCTGGGGGGTGGCGGCGTTCTACGCACAGGTCACACGGATCACCCCGCAGACGGGCGTGGAGTGGATCGATTCCTCCCACGGCGTCGTGGCCGACGCCGTCATCCCGAGACAGCCGGCCTGGAAGGGCGGGCTCCGGCCCGGCGATCGGGTGCACGCCATCAACGGGGTGGCCGTCGCCTCGGCCCTGGCGGCGGACGACGCCACCTGGAGCGTCCCGGCCGGTCAAGCGCTGACCTACAGGGTCGAGCGCGACGGAGAAGAGATCGAGCTCAGGGTCCAGCCAATCTGGGCCGGGGGGGGAAGCAGCCCCGTCTACTATTACCTGTCGATCGTCGCCCTGACATTCCTCGGCGTCGGTGTCGTGGTCTGGATGCGCGCCACCCGGGCCCGCGCGGCGATCCCGTTCGCCCTCCTCTGCCAGGCGATGTTCCTCTTCCTGGTGCTCGACCGGAACGGCCAGGGAGGGCTGCTGGACTGGTCGGCCTACTGGGGCGATCTGACGGGGAGCCTTCTCGCCCCGGCGCTCTTCGTGCACATCAACTGGGCGCTGACCGATGAAGAGAGCGGCTCGGGGCGGCGCCGCTTGCGGCGTGCCCTCTTCTACCTGCCACCGCTCCTGCTCCTGCTCTACAACCTCTACCTGATCCCCTTCAAGGGGGTCTATCGCTTCTCCGATCCGGAAGCGGCGATCCGCCTGAAGAATCGTCTGGAGCAGCTCTACATCGCCGTCTTCGTGATCGCCGGCATCGTCAAGGCCGTGCGCTCCTACCTGTCGGCCGAAAGGCTCTCGACGCGCTGGCAGCTCAAATGGATGGCGTGGGGCAGCCTGGTCGGGTTCCTGCCGGCCGCGCTGTTCTACCTGCTGCCGTTGTCGCTCAACATCCGCATCGGCACCTCGAGCGAGCTGTCGGTCCTGACGATCGCGGTGATCCCCCTGGCCTTCGCCGCGGCGATCGTGCGCTACCGGCTGCTCGATCTCGACGTCTTCCTCAAGCGCGGGATCGTGGCGACCGGCCTGCTGCTGAGCGCCGCCGCCACCTACGCCGCCTGCTACGTGATCATGGACCGGGCGGCGGGTGAGATCACGCCGCGCGGGCTGAACCTGGCGCTGATCCTGGCCACCTTCCTGATGGCGATCTTCTATCCCCGTCTGCACCGCCGGCTGAAGAGCGCCGTCGACCAGTTCTTCTACCGCGAGCGCTACGACTACCGCCGCACCCTCACCGAGTTCGGCGAGGCGCTCAACAGGGAGCTGAGCCTGCCGGCCCTGCGCCGCAAGTTCACCGGCCGGGTCGAGAGGACCTTCGCCCTGGAGCGCGTCGAGGTGTTCGTGCGCGACCGCGAGGGACGGGATCTGTGCGCCGACCCGCCGGGGGGCGCTCTGGACCCCGATGATCCGATCGTGGGACGACTGCGCGCCGTCGACTACTTTTCACTCCGGGACCACTCGGGAGTCGGCGAGACGCCGACCGGGGCCTTCCTCCTCGACACGCTCGGTCTCGAGTACCTGCTGCCGATGACCGTCGAGGGGCAGATCGTCGCCGTCCTGGGGGTGGGGCGCACGCACGGCGGCGAGCCGCTCAACACCGAGGACCTCGACCTCCTGGTGTCCCTCTGCCGCCACGCCGCGGTGGCGTTCCAGGGGGCGCGGCTCTACAGCGCGGTGGAGGAGAAGGTGCAGGAGGTCGAGGCGCTCAAGGAGTTCAACGAAAGCATCCTGGAGAGCAGCCGGGTCGGGATTCTGGTGGCCGATCCCCAGGGACGGGTCGTCGGCGTGAATCGCGCCTTCGAGCTGCTCTACGGCGCACCGCGCGCCGATGTTCTCGGCCTGTCGCTGTCGCAGGTGATGCCGGCCGGCGTCTTCACGCTGGCGACCGAGGGGGCGTGGCGGGACCCGGCGGAGCCTCTGCCGGACGACGGGATCAGGGTCTACCGCTCGTCTCTGCGCACGCGGGACGATCGCCGCCTCCTGGTCAACCTGACGCAGTCGGCGCTGCGCGGTCCCGACGGCCGGCCGCGGGGGCGGGTCATCACGATCGACGACGTGACCGAGCAGGTGCAGCGCGAGGAGGAGGTGCAGCGTCGCGAACACCTTGCCTCGGTCGGGCTCCTGGCCTCCGGGATCGCCCACGAGGTCAACACTCCGCTCACCGGGATCTCCTCCTACACCCAGATGCTCCTGCAGGAGCGCCGGCCGGACGATCCGGAGTACTCGATCCTCAAGAAGATCGAGCAGCAGGCCTTCCGGGCGGCAGGCATCGCCTCCAGCCTCCTGAACTTCTCGCGCCAGCGCGAGGGGGACTACCAGCCGATCGAGGTGGCCGACATGGTCGAGGAGACGCTGGAGCTGTTCGAGCCGCACCTGCGCGGCCGGCGCATCCTGCTCGCCCGCCGGGTGGAGACGCCGCTGCCGCACGTCAGCGGGAACCGCGGCCGGCTCCAGCAGGTGCTGATGAACCTCCTGTTGAACGCGGTCGATGCCATGCCGCAGGGCGGCACCGTGACCGTGAGCGCTCGAGCCTCCGCCGGACGCCTTCGTCTCGAGGTGTCGGACACCGGCGTCGGCATCCCGGCCGAGCACCTGGAGAAGATCTACGACCCGTTCTTCACCACGAAGGCGCGCGGGCAGGGGACCGGCCTCGGCCTCTCGGTGTCGTATGGCATCGTGAAGGAGCACGCGGGGACGCTGGCGGCCGAGAGCAGCCCGGGTGAAGGGTCGCGCTTCATCGTCAGCCTGCCGCTCGCCGACGGCGAGGCCCGGAGGGCCTCCGCGTGACGGCGCCGCGGGGGGCCGTGGCGGCCGACAGGGCGATCGCGCGTCAGCCGGGTGCGCGCGAGGACGCCGGGCGCATCCTGGTGATCGACGACGAGGCGATCATCCGCGACGTCCTCCAGGAGATCCTGACACGCGAGGGGCATTCCCTCGCCCTGGTGCCGGACGCGGAAGCCGGGCTCGAGGCGCTGGACCGGGAGCCGTTCGACCTGGTGGTGCTGGACCTGATGCTGCCGGGAATGGGCGGGCTCGAGACCCTGAAGGAGATCAAGAGGCGCGACCCCGACCAGGTGGTCGTGATGATCACCGCCTACGGATCGGTCGAGACGGCGGTGCAGGCGATGCGCACGGGGGCGCACGACTACCTCACCAAGCCGTTCAAGAACGAAGACGTCGTGCGCACGCTGCGCAACGGGCTGCGACACCGCCGGCTCCTGAGCGAGAACCGCTCCCTGAGGCGGGCGCTCCAGGGGCACGCCCGTTTCGGCGAGCTGGTCGGCAAGAGCAGGACGATGCGCGAGCTCTACCGCCTGATCGAGCAGGTGGCTCCCAGTCGGTCGACCATCCTGATCCAGGGGGAGAGCGGCACGGGAAAGGAGCTGGTGGCCCAGGCCATACATCTGAAGTCAGGGCGACCCGCCGAGGCGTTCGTGGTCGTCAACTCGGGCAGCATCCCCGCCGACCTTCTCGAAAGCAACCTGTTCGGGCACGTCAAGGGGGCTTTCACCGGGGCGATCCAGTCGAAGAAGGGACTCTTCGAGGTCGCGAACGGCGGGTCGATCTTCTTCGACGAGATCAGCACAATCAAGCACGAGGTCCAGGCGAAGCTCCTGCGGGTGATCCAGGAGAAGGAATTCCTGCCCCTCGGAGCGGTGCAGAGCGTCCAGGTGGACGTCCGGATCATAGCGGCGACCAACATCGATCTTCAAGAGCTGGTGCGCCGGGGGGACTTCCGGGAGGACCTCTATTACCGTCTGAACGTCATCACTCTCATCCTTCCGCCCCTGCGCGACCGCCGCGAGGACATCCCGCTCCTGGTCGATCACTTCGTGGACAAGTATGCCGTCGAGAACAACAAGGAGGTCCGGGGGCTGACGCCGGAGGCGCTCGCCGTGCTCCTCGACCACTCGTGGCCGGGGAACGTCCGCGAGCTCGAAAACGTCATCGAGAGGGCGGTCGTCCTCGCCTCCGCCCCCGAGATCGGCGTCGACCTCCTGCCGGAGTCGCTGCAGCGGGGAGGGTTGCGGCCCCTGCCGGCCGCCGTCCTGAGCGAGGGCCGCTTCTCGTTCTATGAGACGATGGAACAGTTCGAGCGGGAGATCATCGTCGAGAGCCTCAAGAGGGTGAACGGTGTGCAACGCCGGGCCGCCGCCCTGCTCGGACTCAAGGCGACCACGCTCAACGAGAAGATCAAGAGGTTGAGGATTCAGTACCGCTGATCCCTCCCGTCCCTCCCACCCCTGTCCAGCCGCCCCCCCTGCTGTATATAAGTCGCATCCTGGCTCCGATGATCCCCTTGACAGGCTTGGACTTGACGGTAGAATTACCGCCGCCAGAGAAAAGCGGTGAAGCCCTCGACAGGACAGCCCCTCAGGCATATCCCGGGGGTGTTGGTTGGAAGGGGTGACCCGGCAGGATCGCGAGTCTCCCTCAGGAGCGCTTGACACGGCCCCATCGGTTTCTTAGACTCGCGCGACCAATGACAGCAGCAGTGGTGATCACTGGCCGGTGCATGAGAGGGACCGACAGCGTCCCAACCCAGCCCGGAGGTCCAAGGCGATGATCCTGAAGCGATCCTTCCCTTTCCTGGTTCTGCTGGCGGGTTGCATTCTTCTAGCCCTCCCGTCTCTCCTCAGCGCCCAGACCACCGCCGGCCTCAAAGGGACTGTTCTCGACAAGGACGGCGCGCCGATTCCGGGCGCCACGGTTCTGGTCACGAACCCCGCCCTCGGGATCTCCCAGGGCGGAGTCACCGACGCCAAGGGGGAGTTCCGCATCACGCCTCTGGCGCCGGGCCGCGGCTACGAGCTGGCGGTCTCCTTCCCGGGAATGGCCAAGGTGAAGCTCTCCGACATCGAGCTGAACTCCGGGAAGATCTCGACGCTTCAGGTGACCCTGCGCCCCGAGAAGGAGATGCAGGAGAAGGTGACGGTCAAGGCGATCTCCGAAGTGGTCAACACAGCCGACACCACCACGCAGACCAGCTTCACCTCGGAGTTCATCGACTCTCTGCCGATCATCGGGCGCAATTACCAGGACGTCCTGGCGCTGGCCCCCGGGGTCTCCGATGACGACGGCGACGGCAACCCGAACATCCACGGGGCGCGCGACACCGACGTCATCACCCTCGTCGACGGCGTGTCGACCACCGACCCGTATACGGGGAAGCGCGGCCAGGAGCTGAACATCGACTCGATCCAGGAGATCGAGGTGAAGACCTCCGGCTCGTCGGCCGAGTTCGGCCGCGGCCAGGGCGGGTACGTCACCATCGTCACCAAGTCGGGTGGCAACGATTTCGAGGGGCGGTTCCAGTTCTACTGGAGGAGCAATCTCCTCGACGGCGACGGCGCCGGCATCGATGACCCGCAGCTGCACGGTGGCCTCGGCGAGCTGGGGCTCCGCGACCTCAAGTTCACCGACTACCTGCCCTTCATCTCGGTAAGCGGCCCGATCAAGAAGGACAAGGCCTGGTACTACTTCACCGGTGAATACATCCAGGAGCAGACGCCGGTCAACGCGCTGACCCAGGCCTTCGTGAGAACGACCAAGGAAAAGCGGATCTTCGGGAAGCTGAGCTGGGACGTCTCGACCAACCACAAGCTGGTCTTCACCGCCACGATCGACCCCCAGGAGTTCGACAACGAGGGCCTCGACTCCTTCACCGCCGTGGAGGCCGGCTACACCGAGAAGGAGGGGGGGCAGAACTACGTCCTCAAGGAGACGGCGGTCTTCAACCCGAACGTCTTCCTCGAGACGACCGTGCAGCACTTCAATTCCTCCCCCAAGGTCATTCCGACTCTGGACGCGGACACCAATCACAACGGGATCCTTTTCATCGACCGCAACCACAACCACTTCATAGATGCCACCGAGCGCGACCCCGGGCAGGACTACGACCGCGACAACCACTGGGACGTCTTCGAGGACTTCCTCAAGAAGAACGGCCAGCTCGATGATGGAGAGGACAGGGACCTGGACGGTCGTCTGACACCGCCGCATGCCTGTGAGGGAGAAACGCGCGAGGATCAGGACTGCGACGGCTTCCTCGATACCATCAACGAGGACGACACGTTCTGCAACATTCCCGGGGACCCGCGCTGCCACAACAACCAGCTCGACGTCGGCGAGGACCGGGACGGGGACAACTTCCTGGACGGCGGCTTTGATGCCAACGGCAACCCCTGGGTCAGCGAGGATCGCAACCACAACGGCGGTGTGCCGGATGATCGGCCGCTGCCGCAGGCGGACGACGTCATCCCCGACTGCGTGCCAGGGACAGTCCCCTGCCAGGTGATCGGGCATGAGCCGGCCTACTACCCGTACAACCGGTTCCTTCCGCTGCCGCGTGATCGCGATCTGCAGCAGGACCAGAGAAATCTGCGGATCAACGGTCCCTACAACGAATCGATCGACCGCACACTCGGGCGGGTCACTTTGCGCCAGGATCTGACCGTGTTCCTTCCCGACAAGGGCGGTCAGCACGACATCAAGATGGGCGGCATCATCGAGAGGGAGACTTTCAGCTCGGACACGTCGCTGCGCCCCTATCTGTTTCCGAACGCGCAGCCGGCCGGGTCGACCAGCCTGAACCCCTCCATCGGCGTCCAGCTGCCGGCCGAGAACCAGGTCTTCAACACCGCCAACAGCACGACCTTCGGCATGTACATCAACGACACCTACAAGCCGATCCCGAACTTGACGCTGAACCTCGGGCTGCGCTTCGACCGTGAGGCGACCGACTCCTTCGGCTACACGCCGTTCGATCCGCTGCAGCAGCGCATCCTCTTTGATCGGATCAACGCCCTGCGGGGAGGGGAGATCAACAAGGCCGAGGACCTGACCGAGGGGA
>DASTNM010000382.1:0-2151 GCA_035762745.1 Candidatus Polarisedimenticolia bacterium | reverse complement strand
GTCGCGACGTCGAAGCCGACATCGAACCGATACGCGCTCCTCACGAAGTGCCCGACCACCCCGGACTGCTGGATCTACGTCGTCCGCGCGGGCGACAACCTGTTCAGCATCGCCCGGTACTTCGGTGTCCCACTGGCCACGATCGAAGCCCGCAATCCATGGGTCAAGACCACGGCGCTCGCGGCCGGGCAGAAGCTGCTCCTCCCCGCGCCGACGAGGTAGCCAGGAAGACGAGACGCTCCGGCCATACGCCTTCGTCGGGCGGGTCTCAGAGTCGGCGGACTTCTCATTGACCCACCCACGGACGCTTCGAGGAGCCCGGGGCGCGGGTGGAGGCGTGCGACCGGCCGGTCAGGGTGTCCGCTGAGCGTGCGAAGGCCGTAGCGGGCCGCCCTGCCGCCGCGCCCGCCCGCGCCGTCCAGGAACGCGAAATCGATCTTGACGGGGGAACATCGCGCGCTAGAATGCAGCCAAGTGGCACAGAGTGGTGAGAAGTGGGGAATCCCGCCGTAGGGACGCCCACCGTACCGACCCACGGTTCCGGGCCACACGTCACAGGGGTAGACCCGACAGGTGTTCACCGGCGAGTACCGGCACACGGTGGACGGCAAGGGCCGGATCGCCGTGCCTGTCAAGTTCCGAGCGCAGCTCGACCCCGGATCGATGGTCTCGGGCTGGCTCGACGACTGCCTGGCGATCCACCCCAAGGCCGGCTGGGACGCGCTGGCGGCCAAGGTCGCGGCGCTCCCGATCACCGACCAGAAGTCGCGCCTCTTCCAGCGGTTCGTCTTCTCGCAGGCCATCGAGGCCGAGATGGACCGCCAGGGGAGGCTCCTGCTTCCCGCCTACCTGCGCGACTCGATCGGCCTCGGCACGGAGGTCGTCGTCGTCGGATCGCGTGACCACGCGGAGATCTGGGCACCCGATCGCTGGGACTCGTACCGCCGGGCGCTCGACGACCCGCAGGAGCTGGCCAGCGCCTTCGAAGGGCTGGGGATCTAGCTCCCACCAGATGCGCTTCCAGGATCCGCTCGGGATCCGATTCGTCAGGGATGGAGGAGTGATGCACGAAGGGCACCTGCCGGTGCTGGTGGAGGAGGTCCTCGAGATGCTCGCGCCTGCCCCCGGCAGCCTTCACATCGACGCCACCCTTGGCGGCGGTGGGCACACCGAGCGGATTCTGGAGGCGGCCAGTCCCGATGGCCGCCTCCTCGGCCTCGACGCCGATCCCGCGGCGATCGCCCGCGTCGAAGCCCGGCTGCGGGCTCGCTTCGGCGACCGCCTCGTCATCCGCCAGGCCAACTTCCGCGAGCTCGGTGCCGTTGCGCCGGCCGCCGGCTTCGGCGCGGTCGACGGCTGCCTGTTCGACCTCGGCCTGTCCAGCTTCCAGCTCGCCGAGCGCGACCGTGGGTTCGGCTTCCGGACCGGCGGCCCACTGGACATGCGCTTCGACGCCAGCCGCGGCGTGCCGGCCGCGGAACTGCTCGCGACGCTCGACGTCGACGAGCTGACGGCGCTGTTCCGGCGCTATGGCGAAGAGCCGAAGGCCGGCCGGATCGCCCGGGCGATCGTGGATGCCCGCCGTCTGGCCCCGATCGCCAATGCCGAGGAGCTGGCCGCCCTGATCGAGAAGGTCGTTCCGGCCAATCCGCGCCTGCGCCGCCGGACGCACCCCGCGACGCGTGTCTTCCAGGCGCTTCGGATCGCCGTCAACGAGGAGCTCGACGCCCTCGAGGCCGGACTCCGCGCCGCCCTGGACCTGCTGCGACCGGGCGGTCGCCTGGTCGTCCTGAGCTACCACTCGCTCGAGGATCGGATCGTCAAGCGCTTCTTCCAGGCCGAGCGGCGCGGCTGCGTCTGCCCGCCGGAGGTCCCCGTCTGCGTGTGCGGCCGAAACCCGCGTCTGCGCCTCGTCACCCGCCGGTCGGTGACCCCGAGCACCGCCGAGATCGTCGCCAACCCTCGTGCCCGAAGCGCCCGAATGCGGGCCGCCGAGCGGCTCGCCGCCTAGCCAGGTCGTCCAGGAAGGGAGGAGTCTCGTGAGCAAGCGCCATCAGTCCAGCCGTCGCAAGACCTACGGTCGCCGCCAGCACGAAGTGCGCGAGCGGCAGGACCGCGGCCAGCACAGCGAGGGTTTCGACTTCGAGCTGA
>DASTNM010000381.1:0-16286 GCA_035762745.1 Candidatus Polarisedimenticolia bacterium | reverse complement strand
CTGCGTGTCGACGCTGATCTGGGCCGGTGTCCCGAACGGGCAGACGACGTGCGCGTTGGTGACGATCTCCCCCGGAGCGCCGACCGCGAAGCCGGAGCCGACCAGGCGCGCCTCCTCGTCCACGACCTCCAGCCACCCGACGAGCCCGGTCTTGCCCGAGACCGGGTACTTGAGATTCAGGCTCGTCTTGACGCGGATCCGCACGACCGAGCCGGAGGTGCGATGGATCGTCTCCTGGATCTCTTCGGGGGAATATGTCTCGGCGGCGCGCACGAAGCGCGGGTCGAAGCGCTCGGGGTCGATCGGCGGGAGCGGCGTCCCGTCCTTGAGGCAGAAATGGCTGCCCGCGCGGTTGCGCGCCCCGCACACCGGGCAGAAGACGGCGTCCGGCTGCGCCGGGGCGGGGGAGGGCGGGGCCTTGCCGACCTCGCGTGGCGCCGGCTCCGGCGGCGGAATCTCGGCGTCGGGAGGCGGGAGGGGAGCGACCGCAGGCGGGGCGGTGCCGGCCGCAGCGGACCCTGCGCCCGCGGCCGCGCCGGCCATGCGGGCGCCCGGGACCACCGCGCCGATCAGGATCGCCGCAAGGAGTGGCGCGAAACGCCGCCGCGATCCGTGCCAGATCATCGTTTCTCCGGGGCCGGGGGTGCTGGGCGGCATTCTAGGGGAAGGAGGCGCACGCTTGCAAGCGCTCCGCCCACCGCGCCTCGCCTTCCCGGAGCACATCGGGCATTTAGGGGCTTGGCTTGATTGACAGCCCCCGGGGGCTGTTGTAGAGTCCGGCGCATTGCGGCCAGTCCGCACCTCGCGCCGCATCAAGGCCAGGAGGGCTCGGCATGCAGAAAGGCGCGTCTGCCAAGGGCTTCAAGCCGTTCGTCCCCGACACAGCGTCCGTCCCCGAATTCACAATCAAAGCGATCCTGCTCGGCGCCTTCTTCGCCGTCCTGTTCGGCGCCGCGACCGTCTACCTGGCGCTGCGGGCCGGCGTGACGGTGAGCGCCTCGATCCCGATCGCCGTCCTGTCGATCGCCGTCTTCAAGAAGGTCGGCTCGACGATCCTCGAGAACAACATCGTCCAGACGATCGGCTCGGCGGGGGAATCGGTGGCCGCCGGGGTCGTCTTCACCGTCACCGGCTTCCTGTTCCTGTCGGCGGGCGCCGGCGGGGACCGCTTCTTCCGCTACTGGCCGATCATGATCCTGTCGCTGGCCGGGGGGTTCCTCGGCGTCCTGATGATGATCCCGCTGCGCCGCTCGCTCATCGTCCAGGAGCACGGCAACCTGACCTACCCGGAGGGGACCGCCTGCGCCGAGGTGCTGGTGGCGGGAGAGAAGGGGGGCGCGATGGCGCGCCTCGTCTTCAGGGGCCTTTGGACGGCGATGATCTACAAGGCGTTCAATACCGTCCTCGCCTTCTTCAAGGAGATCCCCTCCTACGTCACGGGCAAAGCCGCGGCCCTGCCGAACGCGACCGTGAACTGCGAGATCGTCCCGGAGTACCTCGGGGTCGGATACATCATCGGCCCTCGGGTCGCCGGGATCATGGTGTCGGGGAGCATCCTGGGCTGGATGGCGCTGACGCCCCTCCTCTCGATGTTCGTCAGCGAGCAACAGCTTCACGCGCAGCTCCGATCGCTCAGCTTCAGCGACGCGTGGATCGCCTCCCACGGCCTGAACGAACAGTTCTACCGCGGCTACATCCGGCTCATCGGCGCGGGAGCGGTGGCGATGGCCGGGATCATGTCGCTGGCCCGGACCCTGCCGACGATCTACGCGTCGTTCCGCGACAGCGTGAAGAGCCTGCGCGCCGGCGGCAAGGGGGCGGCGGGGACCCGGCGCACCGAACGCGACATCCCGATCAACGTCGTGGCGATCGGATCGCTCATCCTGGCCCTCGCGATCGCCCTCTTCATGCCCGGGCTGCCGACGCACTTCCCGAAAAGCCTGCTCCTGGCCCTCCTGATCATCGCCTTCGGCTTCTTCTTCGTGACCGTCTCGTCGCGCATCGTCGGGATCATCGGCACCACCAGCAACCCGATCTCCGGGATGACCATCGCGACGATCATGGGCACCTGCATGCTGTTCATCGTCGTCGGCTGGTCGGGCAACGCCTATCAGACGGCGGCCCTGGTGATCGGCGCCATCGTCAGCATCGCGGCGGCGAACGCCGGCGCCACCTCGCAGGACCTCAAGACCGGATACATCGTCGGCGCGACACCCTGGCGGCAGCAGGTCGGCTTCATCATCGGCGTGTTCGCCTCGGCATTCGCCGTCGGAGGGACGCTCTTCCTGATGCACCACGCTCCCGGATTCGGGCCGATCGGCTCGGACAAGCTCCCGGCCCCGCAGGGTACGCTCATGGCCACGCTGATCCAGGGGATCCTCGGGCAGAAGCTGCAGTGGGGCTTCGTCTTCGTCGGCGCGGGTCTCGCCGTCGCGATCCAGGTGATGGGGATCTCCGCCCTGGCCTGGGCGGTCGGCGCCTACCTGCCGCTCTCCACCACGATGCCGATCTTCGTCGGCGGCGTCGTCCGCTTCATCGTCGAGAAGATGACCGGCCGCGAGGAGAGCGAGTCCGAGGTCTCCTCCGGGATGCTTTACAGCACGGGATTGGTGGCGGGCGGCTCCGTGGCCGGAGTGCTGATCGCCGGCATGTCCATGATCGAGTGGAATCACCACGAGATGGACCTGCTCAAGTGGATCCAGAACCACAGCGGCCACCTGGTGCAGCTCCAGGGCAAATACGCCAACCTCGTGGCCGTGATCGTCTTCGCCGGGCTCTGTTACCTCCAGTTCCGCAACGGGCGCAGGAAAATCGACGAGATCGAATCCTGATGCCCCCGGTCCCCTCGGAGGGGAGCCCACACCCCTCCCCCACGGCACCCTCCACCGGCCTCCGCCGCGAGCTGGGGCTCTGGGACCTGGTCCTGCTGAACGTCGTCGCCATCACCGGGCTCAGGTGGTGGCTCACCTCGGCCGGCGGCTACGGCTACGCGGCGCTGCCGCTCTGGGGGCTGGCCTTCCTCTGCTTCTTCCTCCCCTCCGGGCTGGCGGTCATCGACCTCACCACCCGCCATCCCGAGGAGGGGGGCATCTACGTCTGGACCAAGCGGGCCTTCGGCGACGGGCACGGCTTCATCGCCGGCTGGTGCCTGTGGACCAACAACCTGGTCTACTTCCCCCACCTGCTGATCTTCACCGTCAGCAACTTCATCTTCATGTTCGGCGCGCAGTACATGCACCTCGAGAACAACCAGTGGATCATGGGGCTGTCGTCCCTGGTGCTCTTCTGGATCGCCGTCTCCATGAACGTGCGAGGGCTGCGCTACGGGCGCTGGCTGAACAACCTGGGGGCGCTGGGGACCTGGATCCCGGCCGCCCTGCTGATCCTGGTGGGCGGCTGGGCCCTCTGGCGCTACGGCTCGGCGACGCCGTTCGAGGCCGGCGGCCTGATCCCTGTCTTCGACCTCGGGACGGTGTCGTTCTTCTCGCTCATCTGTTTCGGCTTCTCGGGCCTCGAGCTCGGATCGGTCATGTGCGGCGAGATCATCGAGCCGCGCAAGAACGTGCCGCGCGCCATCCTGATCTCGGGCGTCATCATCACCCTGATCTACGTCCTCGGGACCGCCGCCCTCCTGGTGGCGCTGCCGCAGAAGGACATCGGCATCCTGAGCGGCGTCGGCAGCGCCATCGCCGCGGTGCAGGCGAAGATGGGGCTCGGCTTTCTGGCCGGCATCTCGGCGCTGCTGATCGCGCTGGGCGGGATGGGCGGCGTCAGCGCCTGGCTCGCGGGCTCGTCGCGCATCCCGTACGTCGCCGGCATCGACCGCTACCTGCCGGCGTCGTTCGGCCGCGTCCACCCGCGCTACGCCACGCCGCACATCGCCCTCTACGTCACCGGGGCGATCTCGACGCTCATGATCCTCATGAGCTTCGCAGGCGCCAGCGTCAAGGAGGCGTACGAGCTTCTGGCCCTGTTCACCACCATCGTCTACTTCATCCCTTACCTCTACCTCTTCGCCTCGGTCATGAAGCTCGGCGTCGCCGAGAGCCTCACGGAGGGGGTCATCCCGGTCCCCGGCGGCCGCTTCGGCGCCATGCTCGTCGGCACGGTCGGCTTCCTGACCACCGCCGTCGCCATCGTCTTCGCCCTCGTCCCGCCCGCCGACGCCCTGAACCCCTGGTTCTTCGAAGCGAAGATCCTGGGCGGCTTCGTCCTGCTCCTCTTGACCGGCTGGATGCTCTACCGTCGCGGCCGCCGGGTCGCATAGGATCCTATCCGGGTTGGGCGGTGCCCGCGTCGGTGAACAGGGCGCGGACCGAGGGGCGGGTCAGGACGAAGATCGTGAAGACTCCGAGCACCGTCCCGAGCGGCATGAAGACGCAGGCGAAGCCGGCCGTGACCAGGCAGAAGCGGTAGTGCCGCCGGCGGACGAGGAAGCGGCCGGAGAGGATCAGGCAGAGGGTGTAGGCGCCACCCAGCAGGAAGAGCGCCCCGCCGAACGCCGCCAGGAGCCAGCCCAGGAAGCCGGGCGGCGGCTGGCCTCCGCCCGATGCCAGCCGATCGGGAGCCCTGACCAGCAGGATCCCCATGCCGACGTACAGGAGCGGCAGGAACGAGAAGAGCCCGGTGATCCCGCCGAGCACGTAGTGGAAGATCGACAGCAGCCGCAGGTGCTCCCGATCGTCGCCAGGGTCAGTCGTCATGCCGGTCACGCGACCGCGTCACGCGCGTCTTGGTCAGGATCAGCAGGGCCGGCAGCGTCGTGAGGGCGGTCACGAGGCAGGTGACCGAGCCGATGGCGCTGACGATCCCCATCGAGGCGAGGCCGGGGTAGTTCGACAGGCCGACGGTGCCGAAGCCCGCGACGTTCGTCAGGGCGGCCATGACCACCGCCTTGCCGGTCTCGAGGAGGCCGGTGGGATTCGAGAGTCCCTCCTGCGAGATGCGGTGGATGATGTGGATGCCGTAGTCGATGCCGACCCCGAGAATCATGGTGGTGACGAAGGCGTTGACGAAGTTCATCTTGATTCCGAGCAGCTGCATCGCCGCCAGCATCCAGACGACGCCGAGCAGGAGCTGGATGTTCGCCAGCGTGGTGAGCCAGAGACTGCGGAAGTCGAGCCACAGCAGGAAGGTCACCAGCACCAGGCCGTAGATCACGGCGCACCACGCGTCGTGGCGGAAGATGCGGCGCAATTCGGCGCTGGCGATGTTGACGCCGGTCACCTCGACCCCCTCCTCCGGCCGGTCGAGCGCCCGCACGAGCGCCGGCGGGGCGTGCCGCTTGGCCTCCGCGGCGGCGGGGAAGACGTAGGTGACCGAGCGGTACCCCCCGTTCTCCTCCCGCTTCACGTAACGGCTCACGAAGTGATCGAGACCGGCCGATTCGAGATCGTGCAGCGTGACGGCGCGCTCGGGCCTCAGCGTCGCCGGGAGCGCGCCGAGGTACTCGTCGTAGATCCCCTCCCGGAAGCCGCTCTCCCGCAGCGCCGCGCGGAAGGTCCTCGAGATCCGGTCGATGTTGAACGCCCCGTTCGATCCGTCACGCAGCGTCCGGATGATCGTCTCCTGGTCGAGGCGCGGCGGCAGGTAGGTGAAGATCGATTCGTACCCGAGGAGCGTGCCGTCCGTCACGAAGGCGTCGAGCCTGTGGTTCGCCTCGCGGCTCTTGCGCATGACCTCCTCGAGGTCGGCGCCCCGGCAGACCACCATCATCGGGTTGAAGGATGCCCCCCCGAACTTCCTGGCGATGTCCTCCTGCACGAGGATGCCGCGGTTGTTGCGGGAGCGCAGGTCCTGCACGTTGTCGCTGAACTCGACGTTCCAGGCGTAGTAGCCGGCGACGGCCGTGACCAGGATCGAACCCGCGATCACCGGCCACGGGTACCGCGTGCTCCAGGTCATCACGCGCTCGATGCCGAAGGAATGCAGGTAGAGCTTGCTCGTCACGTCCTTCCGCCGCCGGCGTCCCTCGTTCCAGGAGATCATGGCGGGCAGCAGATACAGGATCGCCACGAGGCAGAGCAGGATCCCCGAGCCGACCAGGAAGCCGAAGTCCCTGAGCCCCTTGTAGTCGGTCGTGCACATGGCGTAGAAAGTGCCCGCCGAGGTGATCGCTCCGGTGAAGACCCCGAATCCTGTCGCCCCCATCATCAGCCGCAGCGCCTCCGCGAGCGAGCGGCCGCGCTGGCGCTCCTCGACGTAGCGCGCGTACATGACGATGGTGAAGTCGGTGCCGAGGCCCATCAGCATCGCCGAGAAGCCGGTCGTCGCCGAGTTCAGGTGGCGCAGGAAGATGAAGGCCACGGCGATCGTCAGGAACTGCCCGACCACCAGCGGCACCGAGGAGTAGAGGATGGCGCCGAAGCGGCGGTAGCAGAAGTAGTAGAGCAGCAGGATGACCACGAACGACAGTGTGCCGTTGCGCACCATGTCCTGCATGATGAGCTGGCTATCTTCCAGCGCGATCACGTAGCCGCCGCCGTACGAGACATGCGGCGCCTGCGCCGACTCGCCCGCCGGCCCGCCCTCGGCGCCGTCGCCCTCCGCGCTGCCGTCCGTCCTGCCGCCGCTCCTCGCGCCGTCGTCGCGGGTCTCCTCGCGCCTCTCCCTCTCGAACGCCTCGGAGGCCAGCGCCACCTCGGCGGTCACCTGCTGCATCAGCTTCTTGTCGAAAGAGATGTCCTGCGCCGGCTTGACCGGCTTGGCGATCACCAGGAGCGCGTTGCCGTCCTTCGCGAGGTAGTAGCCGCCGTTCACGTCGACCTTCAGCGCCCCCTTGTTGCGCAGCACCGCCTCGAACAGCAGCGGGCTGATCAGGAACGGGTCCTGCGCCAGAAGCTGCTTGACGAGGAAGGACGACGGGCCGGTGAGCTGCCGGGCGTTGTCGCGCACGCGCTCGTGGATCGCCTTGTCGCCGAACCTGGCCGCCAGCTCATCGAGCCGGGCCGGCGGCAGGAAGAGGATCTGGTTCTTGCGGAAGAAGGAGAAGAACGGGCCCGAGGTGTCGACCTTGTACTCGACGTAGCGGATCGAGGGGATCCCCTGCAGCCGGGCCGCCGCCAGGTCGGCGAACTCCTGCAGGTCCTCGGTCCCCTGTCCCTCGCGCGCCTCGACCAGCAGGATCAGGTAGTCGAGACCGCCGAAGTCGCGGATCGCCCCCTTGAAGGTGTTGACCACCCGGTTGTTGGCCGGGACCAGGTTCATGACGTCCCCGTCGAGCGACAGGCGGCTGCCGAGGTAGATCGACACGAGGACGAAGAGGAGGGAGACCAGGAAGACGAGACGGTAGCGCTGGCGCGCGAACTCCTCGATGCGCAGGAAGAGGCCCTGCTTGCCGCCCGGCTTCACCGGTTCAGATCTCCCGCCGACCTTCGAGCGCCTTGCCGACCGTCACCTCGTCGGCATACTCCAGCTCGGAGCCGATCGCGAGCCCCAGCCCGATGCGCGTGGCGCGCACGCCGAGCGGCTTGAGAAGCCGCGACAGGTAGACCGCCGTCGACTCCCCCTCCACGTTCGGGTTGGTCGCCAGGATCACCTCGTTCACGGTCCCGTCGCGCAGCCGGTGCAGGAGGGGGGCGATCTTCAAATCGTCAGGGCCGATCCCACGCAGCGGCGAGATCGAGCCGTGCAGCACGTGGTAGAGCCCGCGGAACTGCCCCGTCTTCTCGATGGCCACGAGGTTGCCGGGCTCCTCGACGACGCAGATCGCCGAGCGGTCGCGCCCCTCGTCGGCGCAGACCAGGCAGGGATCGGTGTCGGTGATGTTGAAGCAGGTGGAGCAGAGCCTGATCGTCTCCTTCACCTCCAGGATCGCCGCCGCCAGCCCCTGCGCCTCCTCCCGGCTGGCGCGCAGGATGTGGAACGCCAGCCGCTGGGCCGACTTGGCTCCGACACCGGGGAGCTTCCTGAGGCGCTCGATCAGGCGCTCGAGCGGCGCGGCGAACCGCATCGTCTCAGAATCCGGGGAGACGCAGGCCGCCCATCTTCTCGCCCAGCGCCTCCTCCACCTTGCGGCCGGCGTCGTTGAACGCGGCCAGCACGAGGTCCTCCAGCATCTCGGCGTCCTGCGCCTGCAGCGTCTCCGGCGCGATGTGCACCGCGAGGACCCGGCGCTCGCCGCTCATCGTGACGGTGACCACCCCGCCCCCCGCCGAGCCCTCGACCTTGAGATCGGTCATCTCCCGCTGCAGCTTCTCCTGCATCTTCTGCGCCTGCTTCATCAGCGCCCGCATGTCCATGTCAGGTCGTCTCCACGTCGATGATCTCACCGCCGAAGGCGTCCAGCAGCGTCTGCATCACCGGCTGCCGCATCGCCTCTTCGCGCAGGCGGCGCTTGCGGCTCTCCTCCGCCTCGGCGGCCGAAACCGTGCGCGTGTCGAGGGCGGCCGGGGAGGCGACCGCGATCCGGATCTTCAGCTCGCGCCCGGCGATCTGCCGCGCCACGCCACGCAGATACTCCAGCGCCTCGCGGCTCTCGACCTTCTCGCGGAAGAAACCCTGCTTCTCGGCGAAGGCGATCTCCAGCGCGTCCTCGGTGATCTCCAGCCACGAGGCCTGACCGAGAAATCCTCCGAGCGCGCCGCGCTCGTCGTGCACCCGCTTCAGGATCGCCTCGATCACCGCCTGCTCCTGCCGCGCCGGCGACGGGGGCGCGGCGGGGGAAGCCGTGGTCGGAGCGGGGGCCGGCCCGGTGCCGATGGAAATCGGCGCGGGCGCCGGTTCGGTGCGGGCCGGGGTCACGACCGGCGACGGGGCGGCCGGGCGGCTCTCGACACGATCCCGCGGCGGGGCGGCCGGGGGCGGAGCCCCGGCGCGCCGCGCCGGCCCGGGGCCGGGGGCCGGGCCCTCGGGCCCTTCCTCCAGCCTGGCGATCAGCTCTTCGATCGGCCGCAGATCGGCGAGGCGCGCCAGCTTGATCGCCAGCGCCTCGAGCAGGAAGCGCGGGTGCGAGGCGGTCTTCAGCCGGTACTCCTCGCGTGTCAGGATCTCCAGGAGCCGCAGAAGCTCGTCCTCCGAGAACTCGGCGGCCCGCCCGGCGATCGCCCGGATCTCCGCCGCGTCGCCCGTGAGGTACTTCGCCGGGTCGGAGACGACGCGCGCCAGGAGCAGGTCGCGCCCGTAGGCCATCAGGTCCTCGAGGAACTGCACCGGCTGGTAGCCGCGGTCGAAGACCGTCTCGACCATCGCCACCAGCCGCTCGCAGTCGCCGCCCCTCACCGCGGCGTAGAACCCGGTGATCAGGTCGCGGTCGATGACTCCGAGGATGGTGCGCGCCTGCTCGTCGGTGACCGTCGGCCCGGAGAAGGCGATCACCTGGTCGAGGGCGCTCTGCGCGTCGCGCAGCGATCCCTCGGCCATGCGGGCGATCAGGTCGAGCACGCCCGCCGGGATCGAGATGTTCTCCCCCTGGGCCACGGTGGCGAGGTGGGCCAGCATCTCCTCTTGCGGGATCTTCTTGAACTCGAAGTGCTGACAGCGCGACAGGATGGTCAACGGGATCTTGCGGTAGTCGGTGGTGGCGAACAGGAAGACGACCTGCGGCGGCGGCTCCTCGAGCGTCTTGAGCAGCGCGTTCCAGGCCTCGGTCGTGAGCATGTGGACTTCGTCGATGATGTAGACCTTGTAGCGGTCGCGCGCCGGCGCGTAGCGCACCGTCTCGCGGAGCTCGCGCACGGCGTCGATGCCGCGATTGCTGGCGCCGTCGATCTCGAGCACGTCGAGCGAGCGGCTGGCGGCGATCTCGGCGCACGAGGGGCAGGCGTTGCACGGACGCGGCGTCGGGCCCTGGGCGCAGTTCAGCGCCTTGGCCATCAGTCGCGCCACGGTGGTCTTGCCCACGCCGCGCAGGCCGGAGAAGAGGTAGGCGTGATGGATGCGATTCTGCGCCACGGCGTTCTGGAGGGTGGTGACGATCGGCTTCTGGCCGACCACCTCCTCGAACGTCTGGGGGCGATACTTGCGGGCGAGGACCTGGTAGCTCAACGATGGCTCGCTGCGGTGTGAAGCCGGTCTGAGGGCCGGTCCAAGTGGACCCGCGGCACCTGCGAGGTCCGCCGTGCGGCTGCTCCCTTCCGGGCCTGACCGGGTTTGGTGGTTCGCATCGCGCGGGGCTCGGAACCGGCCGTCACGCCGGCTTCCCGGACCATGTCACATCCGCGGAACTGCGTGTGCGATACGGGCGCGATGCTAGTGCATTTGTCCGGGGCTGTCAACGCGCCGCACCGCTGTGGCACTCCCCGTTTACTGGGGCGGCGAGCCACCGCCTCGCGGGGCACGCGGTCGCCGCGTCGCGATCCGGATGTGCGTCGGCGGTGATAGAGTGGGGCGCATGACGGACGCTTCGCTCGCCGCCACGCTTCTCGTCGGGTTCCTGCTCGGGCTGCGGCACGCCCTCGACGCCGACCATGTGGCCGCGGTCGCCGCCATCGTATCGGGCCGGGACGGTGTGCGCCGCTCGGTCCTGACGGGGGTCTTCTGGGGCCTGGGGCATGCCCTGACGATCGGCGGCGTCGGCCTGGTGCTTTTGGCCCTGCGCGCCACCGTCCCGCCGCGCCTGGCGCTGTTCTTCGAGTTCGCCGTCGCCGTCGTCCTGATGATCCTGGGGGGGGTGGCGCTCGCCGGAGTGCTCCGCGGGCGCGTGCACGCCCACCGGCACGAGCATGACGGCGTGCCGCACGCGCACCTGCACTTCCACGCCGCCCCGCACGGCGATGACGCCGCGCACCGCCATCCTCACCCGCTGCGCGCCATGGTGCGCCCGTTCCTCGTCGGCACCCTGCACGGGCTCGCCGGCAGCGGCGCCCTGGTCCTTCTGGTCCTGGCGACCGTTCCGACGCTCCTGCTCGGCTGCCTCTACCTCGGGATCTTCGGCGCCGGCTCGATCGCCGGCATGGCGCTGATGAGCCTCGCCCTCGCGGCCCCGCTGGTCCTCGCGCAGCGCCGCGTCTTGTGGCTCTACCGCGCCCTGCGCGGCGCGGCCGGCCTCGGCAGCCTCGGCCTCGGTCTCCTGCTGGCCTGGCGGATCGGTCGCGCCGGGCTCTTCCACTGAGCAGACGTCACACGAGGCGGGCGCCGCGGCGTCCCGGTCTCTAGCGCTCCTGAAGCGCGACCGGCGATCCCGGGGGAGTGAGCTCCAGGAGGTTGAGGACGATGCGCGCCGACAGCCCCCAGAGCGTCTCGCCGTCGTGCTCGAAATAATGGACGTGCCGCGCGCCTCCCGGGCGATCTTCCAGGCGCGAGGTCCAGCGCTCGGGACGCTGCAGATCGGCGAGCGGCACCGTGAAGATGCGCGCCACCTCGCGGTCGTGGGGTGTCAGGTGCGGCAGGGTCGCCAGACGGCCGACCACCGGTGTCACCGCCACGGCGTCGGTGCGGGTGGGGACGTCGTCGAGGAGGCCCAGCACCTCGACCGCCTCCGGCCGCAGCCCGATCTCCTCCTGGGCCTCGCGCAACGCGGTGCGCACCGGCCCGTCGTCGTCGGGACAGGCGAGCCCTCCCGGGAAGGCGACCTGTCCCTTGTGCGTCGCCACCTCGGCGGTGCGCCGGGTCAGGAGCAGCCGCAGCGGCCCGCCGTCGTCCAGGATGGCGACCAGGACCGCGGCCCGCTCGCCCCGGACAATCTGCCGGCGTGGCCGGCGCGACAGGGTTTCACGCAGAGAAATCATCACGGTATCCTTTATTATATGCGCCGCGGCCAGGGCGCGGATTCGTCCCGGCCGGCCCCGAGTTTCGAACCTGCGCCGCGCCTCCCGCCGTCACCACCTTTCGACTGACAGCGTCACCGGCGACCGGCTAACCTGAGCCTGAGGATGACTGTCGGGCGGGGCCCCGCGCCGCGCCGGCAGGCGTGCGGGGCGTGCGGCCGCCGGCCGCGGGCGGGCGGCTCGCGGCGCGGCCCGGCCCCGGCGCGGGGTTCTGTCTCCGCCGCGGAACCGTCCTGGAACCCGCAAGCCCGGAGCGTGGGATCGTGTCGATCGTCCTTGAGCGACTGGCCAAGCGCTACGACAGCCACCTGGTGGTGAACGACGTCTCCCTCGAGGTGGCCGATGGTGAGTTCTTCGTCCTGCTGGGCCCGAGCGGCAGCGGCAAGAGCACCGTCCTGCGGCTGATCGCCGGCCTGGTGGAGACCGATCAGGGGCGCGTCCGTCTGCATGGGCGGGACGTGACCCGGCTCCCTCCACGTCAGCGCGACGTCGGCCTGGTGTTCCAGAACTACGCGCTCTTCCGGCACCTGTCGGTCGCGGAGAACATCGAGTTCGCGCTGCGCATCCGGCGGATACCGCCGGCCGAGCGCCGCCGCCGACGTGACGAGCTCCTCGACCTGGTCGGGCTGGCCGGCTTCGGGGATCGGAGGCCGCGCCAGCTCTCCGGCGGGCAGCAGCAGCGCGTCGCCCTGGCGCGCGCCCTGGCGCACCGGCCCGAGGTGCTGCTTCTCGACGAGCCGTTCGGCGCCCTCGACGCCCGCATCCGCACCGAGCTGCGCCGGACCATCCGCGCCATCCAGCGCCAGCTCGCGATCACGACCATCTTCGTGACGCACGACCAGGAGGAGGCCTTCGAGCTGGCCGATCGGATGGGGGTCATGAACTACGGACGGTTGCTCGAGGTCGGACCGCCGCAGGAGCTCTACCTGCGCCCCCAGACCGAGTTCGTCGCCACCTTCCTCGGGACGGCGAACCTGATGGTGGGCGAGTTGACGCCACAGGGTGTCCGTCTCGGCCCGGTGCGCTTCCCCCTGAGCACGCGCGGCGAGGAGGCGGACGAGGGGCGCGAGACGCGCCGCGTGCAGGTGCTCTTCCGCCCGGAGGACGTGGCGGTCAAGACGACGGCCGACGCCCTCGGCTGGCCGCTCCTGGGAAAGGCGCTGGTGGAGGCGAACGGCTTCGTCGGCTCGTTCGAGCGGCTGCGCCTGCGGCTGCCGAAGCTCGCCGGCGTGCGGCCGATCGCCCCGGCGGCCCCCTTCGGCGGCGATTTCCTCCTGGTCGAGGCGAGCCGCTCGCAGCACCAGGCGCGGCGCTTCCCGCTGCACCCCGGCGACGCCGCCTGGGTCGGTGTGCGCCGCGTGCACGCCCTGACCCACCCCGGCCTCTCCTTCCTGATCCTGACCGACGGCTCGGGGGCTGACGAGGCGGTCCTCGATCTCGGCGGACGGATCGCGCGTCTCGCCCACGCCCGGGTCACCGTCCTCGGTCGAGCGGCGGAGGACGGCGCGCTCCGGGAGCGCCTCCAGCGTGGGCCGGATCATTCGGGCGGCGGGCTGGCGGCGCTCGAGACGATCCCCGCGGCCGACGATGATCCGGCCGCGGCGGTGGCGCGTGAGGCGACCCGGCAGCACTATGACCTTCTCATCCAGGCGCTGCCTGCCCGCGACGCCCTCGATCAGGCGGAGCGTTCGCTCCAGGCCGGGGACCACCACCTGCTCCTCGTTCCCGGGCCGGGTCCGGTCCCCTCGCGGGTGCTGATCTGCGTCACCGTCGGCGAGCCGGGGAAAGAGGACGTGCAGTTCGCCGGCCGGCTGACCAGGCACCTCGGCGCCCAGGCGACCATCATGACGGTCCTGCCGGAAGGGGGCGACGTCCGGGAGCGCGACCGGGCCGGGCATTTCCTGGCGGCGGGCGCGCGGACACTGTCGCTTCTGGGCGTCGAGGCGCACACCACGCTGCGTCAGGGACCGGCGCGCGCGGAGATCCTCTCCGAGATACGCCAGGGCGGGCACGATCTCGTGGTCCTCGGCGCGCCGATGACGGCCTACCGTGGGCGGGTCACCCTCGACCGGTTGGTGCGCGCCCTTCTGGGCGACCTGCGCGATCGCCCCATATTGATCGTGCGCGCGCACGAGGCACTGGCGTGACGGATCAGCGACGGGTGCTTTTCATCTCAGGGAGGGAAGACGAGATGTCGAAAAAACGGCTCGCGCTCACGGTGGTCGCCTGGTCGCTTGTCGCGATCTTCGGCGCCCCATTTCTGTGCGTCCCGGCCCTGGCGGCCCCGGCGAAGGCCGCCGAGATCTCGCTGCTCAACGTCTCGTACGACCCGACCCGGGAGCTGTACCAGGATGTCAACGCCGGGTTCGCGAAGCGCTGGAAGGAGCGGACCGGCGCCAAAGTGACCATCAACCAGTCGCACGGCGGCTCGGGGAAGCAGGCACGGGCGGTGATCGACGGCCTGGAGGCCGATGTCGTGACCCTCGCCCTCGCCTACGACATCGACGCCATCGCCGCGGCAGGGCTGCTGCCCGGAAGCTGGCAGACCCGCCTGCCGCAGAACAGCGCTCCTTACACCTCGACCGTCGTCTTCCTGGTGCGTCAGGGGAACCCGAAGAGGATCAAGGACTGGGACGATCTCGTGAAGCCGGGGGTGGCGGTGATCTCGCCCAACCCGAAGACCTCGGGCGGGGCGCGCTGGAACTACCTCGCCGCCTGGGGCTACGCCCTCAGGCAGCCCGGAGGGGACGAGGCGAAGGCGAAGGACTTCGTCACCCGTCTCTACAAGAACGTGCCGATCCTCGACACCGGGGCGCGTGGAGCGACGGTGAGCTTCGTCGAGCGCGGCCTCGGCGACGTGCTGATCGCCTGGGAGAACGAGGCCCTGCTGGCGGCGCGCGTCATGCAGCAGGGAAGGTTCGAGATCGTCGTCCCGTCGGTCAGCATCCTGGCGGAGCCGCCCGTGGCGGTGGTGGACAAGGTGGCGGGAAAGCACCACACGCGGGAGGTGGCGGAGGCCTATCTCCGCTACCTGTACACGCCGGAGGGGCAGGAGATCGCCGCGAGGCACTACTACCGGCCGCGTCTCGATGTGGTCGCGGCCCGTTATGCGCAGCAGTTCCCCAGCCTGAAGCTGTTCACGATCGACGAGCTCTTCGGCGGCTGGACCAAAGCCCAGAAGATCCACTTCGCCGACGGCGGAGTCTTCGATCAGATCTACCAGGGCGCCCGGTAGGACGACGCGGAGAGGAGCGCCGAGGGACCGATGCGATCACGGCCCGGAGGGGTGCTGCCCGGCTTCGGCCTGGCGATGGGGTTCACGCTCCTGTACCTCTCTCTCATCGTCCTGATCCCGCTCTCCACCCTGGTCATGAAGACCGTCACGCTCCCCTGGAGCGACTTCCGGGGGGCGGTCGCCTCGCCCCGGGCCCTCGCCGCCTACCGGCTCAGCTTCGGCGCCGCGTTCGCGGCCGCTTCCCTCAACGCCGTCTTCGGATTGCTCGTGGCCTGGGTGCTCGAGCGCTACGACTTTCCCGGCCGGCGGATCGTGGACGGGCTGGTCGACCTGCCGTTCGCGCTCCCGACCGCGGTGGCCGGCATCGCGCTCACGACCCTGTACGCGGGGAACGGCTGGGTGGGGCGCTGGCTCGAGCCGCTGGGGATCAAGATAGCCTACACGCCTCTCGGCGTCGTCGTCGCCTTGACCTTCGTCGGGCTGCCGTTCGTGGTCCGGACGGTGCAGCCGGTCTTGGCCGAGCTCGACCCGGCGGCGGAGGAGGCGGCCGCCACGCTCGGGGCGGGGCGCCTCCAGGCGTTCGTCCGGGTGATCCTGCCGGAGCTGCTCCCGGCCGTGGCCGCCGGCTTCACCCTCGCCTTCGCCCGCGCGCTGGGAGAGTATGGCTCGGTCATCTTCATCGCGGGGAACCTGCCCCTGCGATCCGAGATCACGCCGCTTCTCATCATGATCAAGCTGGAGCAGTATGATTACGCGGGAGCGACCGCCATCGCGCTGGTCTTCCTCGCGGCGTCCGCCCTGCTCCTGCTGCTGATCAATCTGATCTCCCGGCGCGCCCGGGCGGTCCCGTCGAGCTGAGGAGGGGAGCAGGCGATGGCACGTCTCGTGCGCTTCACGCTCATCGGCGCGGCCCTGGGGTTCCTGGTCCTGTTCCTGCTCCTGCCGCTCCTGGTGGTCTTCGTGCAGGCCTTCTCGAAGGGGATCGCGGCCTGGGGCGCCGCCGTCGGCGACCCGGTCGCCCTGGCGGCCGTCCGCCTGACGCTGCTGACGGCGTTCATCGTGGTGCCGCTCAATCTCCTGTTCGGCCTGGCCGCCGCCTGGGCGGTCGTGAAGTTCGAGTTTCCCGGCCGGAGCCTGCTGACGACGCTCATCGACCTGCCGTTCAGCGTCTCGCCGGTGATCTCGGGCATGATGTTCGTGCTCCTGTTCGGGGCGCACGGGGTCGTGGGGCCGTGGCTCATCGAGCATGACATCAAGATCATCTTCGCGCTGCCGGGGATCGTCCTGACGACCATCTTCGTCACCTCGCCGTTCGTGGCGCGCGAGCTGTTGCCTTTGATGCAGGC
>DASTNM010000380.1:0-3478 GCA_035762745.1 Candidatus Polarisedimenticolia bacterium | reverse complement strand
GAGGATGCTGATGCGGCCACGGGTCATGCCGCGGCCGATCCACTTGACCTTGGCCGCATCGCCCCGGATCTCCAGCGCGTCACCCGCCGCCCCTTCGACCTCGAAGAAATCGTCCACCCGCAAGCGTCGCTTTCCCAGATGGATCGGAAGGGCCCGTATCGCGTCGGGCGCCAGGGGCGCCAGCACGTCCGGCGAGAGGGCCTCCGCTTCGAGCGGGACATTGGGCTGTTTCTTGAGGGTCAGGGTGATCATGACTCACAGTCGTGCACGACCGCTCCGGCGAGGCGCTCCATCTCCACGGCGTAGTTGTCGAAAGAGATCGTATAGACCTTCTGGAAGAGCGGCCTCAGGTACTCCTCGATCCGCGCATCGAAGGAGGGGCGCACGATGAACTCCCGGCCCTGGCCCGCGGCGCGGATCTCTCCGTCCTCGACCACGACCTCGCCCCCCTTGATGACGTAGCGCGGAGACCCGAACAGGGGGCCATCACCCGGCCTCTCATTGTAGAGAACGACGTCCGCATCCGCCCCCACGCCCAGGTGCCCCTTCCGCGCCAGGCCGAGGGCGCGCGCCGGGCCCGCGGAGGTGATGATCGCGATCTCGGACAAGGTGTACTGCCGGTCCAGGTCCGCCAGGACGATTCGCTTCCGCGCCTCGGGCGGCAGCTTGTTCAGGCATTCCCGCCGGCGATCCGCATTCATCAGGAGATCGACGAGCTCCGGGTATCGCCAGAAGCAGGCTCCGTTGGGGTGGTCCGTGGTCAGGAAGATCCGCCAGGGGTCGCGGATGAGCAGGAGCAGCTCCAGCCCCGCGGCCCACTGCACGGCGTTGACCAGGCTGCGCGCCTTGTACGTGTAGGGGACGATCCCGCAGCCGGTCTCGTTCTCCACGTCCACGTTGCCCCACTTGTGCCCGGTGAGCCGATAGAGCACGTGCTCCCACGGACCATCGGCGGTGATCGTCATGGCGTCGCCGAACAGGATCGCCCCGGCGTCGGCGGTGAGGTTCGTCCGCGCGTTGAACTGCTCCGCGAGCGTGGCCGCCTCGGAGCGCAGCGTGCCCCAGCCCTCCCCACCGTAGGCGTGGAATTGCAGATGCGCCATGTGGGCCCGGCGCCCTTCCAGGATCTTCATGGTCTCGAGCGTCGTGGCCACGTTGCCCGGGACGCCCAGGTTGTTGCAATGGAGATGGAGCGGATGCGGCAGCTTCAGGTCGTCGACGATGCCGGCGAGACCGGAGATGATCCCGGCCGGCGTCACACGGGTGTAGCCCTCCACCGGCTCGGAGAGCGCGCTCGCGTTCTTCCCCGACTTCCAGGCGACCACCCCTCCGGGGTTGACCGCCTTGACCCCGTACGCCTTGGCCGCCCAGACGAGCCAGGCCACGACGTCCCTGGCGCGCTCGACCTCACCGGCCTCCAGGAGGTCCAGCACGATCTCGTTGTTGGCCATCAACACGAGGGAGGCCTTGTCGAGGATCGGGATGTCGTGCATCTCCTCGTGGGTGTGTCGGGCCGACAGAATCGGGACCGCCGCCTCGTTGACGGTCGTCCAGCCCATCCCTGCGTACAGGTACCCGGTGGCGAAGGTGGTGGGTGTGATGCCGCCGAGACCGGCGCGGCGCTCCGGCGTGTGGATGAAGGGAAGCGCCCGGCGATAGTTCTCCGGGGTCAATCCCCGGGCGAAGTTCAGCGCCGCGCCGGCAACGTGGCTGTGGATGTCGACCCCGCCGGGGAGGACCACCATGCCGCTCGCGTCGATCGAGCGGCCGCCCTCGACCTCGGCGACGACGCGGCCATCGGAGAGGCAGAGATCCCTGACGACGCCGTCGATCCCGTTGGCCGGATCGTAGACCTTTCCGCCCGTTATCCGCAGCATGGGATCTCCGTTTGCGGGGACGACCTCGAGGGTCAGACCGTCGAAGACCGGGTCCTAAGAGGCCTGGCCGGCCACCATCCCCGCGTTTGCAGCGGGAGACCATGCAGGCTTCTTCGCGACCACTCGGCGGATGCGCCGGATGACCTCCTCGTCGGTCGGATACGGCGACTTCAGGGCAGGGCGAAGCGGCAGCGGCACCTCGTCCATGCGATACACGGTCCCGGGCGCGCTGACGCCCGTGGCCGCCGTCGTGATGTGGACCCGGGCCAGGCGACTGGTGTGGGTCACCTTGGGATCCAGCACGATGGTCGGGATACGGGCCAGATGCTCGATGCCCGGCTGGGGCATCGTCGCCCCCGGATCGGCGCCGAGGATCAGGGCCGCGTCGTTGTCTCCTCGAACCAGCAGGTCCACGGTCGAGAACTCTCCCGGATTGAACCGCGGGTAGCCCCGGGACAGGTTGATCCCGAACGGATACCCCGTCGTCCACCGCAGGACCATGTCCGACCCGGTCACGTTGCCGTGTCCGCGCATCGGCATGCACACGAATTTGGTGAAGGCGTTCAGCTCCGCGGCGAGCGTCAGGACCGCCGCCGAGTTCATGTGCTTCCCGCGGGTCATCGAGATCCCCATCCCGAAGAACAGCACGCCGAACCGGGCGCGCTTCATCCGGTCAACCAGATCCTGGAGCTGGCCGAGCGTGAGACCGGTCTCCGCCGCGCTCTCCTCCTCCACCCTCTGCTTCTTGACGAGAGCCCGCAGCGTGGTCAGGACCTCGAAGTCCTTGCCCGGCCGGATCTGGAGGAAGAGATCCGCCGCCCTGGCGCTGGGCGTTTCCCGGATGTCCACCAGCACCATGGTTCGGCCCTTGCGCCCCTCGGGCACGAACCGGCCCTTCTGGGTCAGGGTGTACTTGCTGAAATGCCGCGGGTGGCATTCCGCCGGATTCCCTCCCCAGTAGACAATGAAATCCGCCCGGTTCTTGATTTCACCCAAAGTGCAGGTGACCTTGCCACCCAACTGGGCGGCTATTTCGGTGGGGCCGTGTCAAAGCGAGGTGTGGCTGTCGACCACACCTCCGATCAGCTCGGCCAGGGCCACGGCCTCGCGCTGCGCCTCGCACGTGATGTTGCTGAGCCCGTAGACCAGAGGCATGTTCGCCTCGTACAGGAACTCGGCCGCCGCTTCGACGGCGGCGTCGACCGTGGCGGGCTTGCCGTCAATCAGGGCATCGGGGTACAGACGTTCGGCCGTGTGGTTCTTGAACCAGGCGTCCCCGAGGCTGCAGGCGTTCCTGGCTTTGACGATTCGATCGCCCTCGGCGTGCAACTCGATGTCGTCGCAGACACAGCCGCAGAACGTGCAGGTGGCGTTCTTCACGATGCTCAGGCTCATCGTTTTTCCCCTTCGTTCGGACTCGGTCCGCCCGAACCGGGCGGAATGACGAACGTTCAGCCAAGCTCCCGGCCGGGGAAGCTCCCCCGGATGCGGCGAGGCATGTACCGCCCCACTCCGACCAGCTCCCAGGCCGGAGCGTTCTCCGCCGCAGCCTCCGGAAGGGCCCGAGGGTTCGAGGATCTCCCGCGTTGTGCGCGAGTCCC
>DASTNM010000379.1:0-6619 GCA_035762745.1 Candidatus Polarisedimenticolia bacterium | reverse complement strand
TCGACAGGCTGGCCGAGTCGTGCCGGGCGATCGTCGGGCGATAGACCAGCGCGACGACGAGGCTGCCGCCCGGCGCCACCGCCGCCGGGACGGCGGGTGGCTCGACGAAATGGAACGGCGCACCGTCGGTCAGGGTGATGGATGACACGGCCAGAGTGTCCGATCCGAGGTTGCGGATCGTCACCTCGAGCGGGGCGGAGGTCTCCCCGATCGGAACGCCGCCGAAGTCGAGCTGCGCGGGGGTGACGTCGATCTCCGGCGCGATGCCGCTGCCGCTCAGGTCGACCTGCCCGGGCCCGGCCGAGGTTTCGATGAGGACCGTTCCGGCGTCGCCGCCCGCGTCGACCGGTGCATAGCGCACGGTGACGAGGCGCTCCTGCCCGGGGGCCAGGGTGAACGGCAGGGCCGGCGGCGCCACCAGCGTGAGCTCCGGGGAGGTGGCCGCGGAGAGCGCGACGCCGCCGACGGTCAGGTCGGCGGTGCCGCTGTTCCTGATGGCGAAGTCGAGCTGCAGAGTCTGCCCGACGCGCACGTTGCTGAAGACCAGGGCGTTCGGCTGCAGCGCCAGCTCGGCCATCACGCCGTTGCCGGAGATCGGCACCTGAACCGCCGGGATGCCCAGAGCGTCGCTCCCGATCTCGAGGCTCGCCGTATCGGGACCGACCTCTCCCGGAGTGTAGGCCAGCGTCACGACGACGCCCGACCCGGGCGCCAGGACCAGCGGCAGGTGCGGCAGGTCCCGGAGCGTGATGTCGGGGCTGCCGCCGGTGGCGAGAGCGATGGCCGAAACGGTCAGATCGGCGGTGCCGGAGTTGGCGATCCCGACCGGCCGGGTCAGCGTGTCGCCGACCATGACGTTGCCAAAGGTGACCGATCCCGGGGTCAGATCGATCTCCGGCGCCACGCCGGCCCCCGACAGGGAGACCGTCGCATCGCCGGCGCCGGTATGGACCTCCACCTGCCCGGAGTCGGGCCCGCCGGCCAACGGCGCGTAGATCACCGCCACACTCCGCGCCATTCCCGGATCGATCGTGAACGGCGTGCCGGGCGGGGAGACCAGCGCGAAGTCGCCGCTCGTGCCCAGTCCCAGAGCGAGGCCTGTGACGCCGAGCGGCGCCGTGCCGGTATTGCGGATTTCGAAGGGGAGGGTGCGTGAGGCGCCGGCGAGGACGTTGCCGAAATCAAGCTGCGCCGGCTCGACCGCGAGGACCGCGATCAGCCCTCTCCCGGTGAGCGAGATCGACGCCGAGCCGACGGCGCTCAGGATCTCGATCGAGCCGCTGTCGTCCCCGCCGCCGTGCGGGGCGTAGCGCACCGTCAGGCCCGTCTCCTGGCCGGGCGCGAGCGTGAACGGGGTGGCGGGGACCGACACGAGAGCGAAGTCGGGGCTCGTCCCGGGCCCGGGGGCCACGCTCGTCACCTCGAGCGGCGCCGTGCCGGAGTTGCGGATCGTAGCCGGCCGCGTCGCCTCCTGTCCGGCCACGACACCGCCGAAGTCGATCGCCAGCGGCGTCACCGACAGCTCGGCCCGCACTCCGGTCCCCGACAGCGGCACGGTGACGTCGGCGCCGGTGCTCAGGACGGTCAGGCTGCCGGTATCGAGGCCGCTACCCGCCGGGGCGTAGCGCACGGTGAGCGTCACGTGACCCCCCACCGCGAGCGGCGATGGTGTCGGCGGCGCCGCCACCACCGAGAAGGCGCCGGAGGTGCCGGCCCCGAGGGCGATGCTCTGCAGCGTCACCGTCGTGTCGCCGGCGTTGCCGATCATCACCTGAAGGTTCGCCGCCTCCCCGACGGTCACCTCGCCGAAGCCGAGGGCCGGCGGCGCGGCGGTCAGAAGCGTCGTCGGCAGCGGTGCGCCGAGCACCCCTTGCAGCATCAGGTCGACGTCGGCGCGGTCGAGCGCGCCGTCGTAGTTCACGTCGGCGTCGGCCGGGTTCGGCAGCGTCGCGGCGGCGCCCGACAGGTAGCGGCAGAGCGCGAGCGGATCCTTCAGGTCGAAGCGGCCGTCGCCGTTGGCGTCCCCCGTCAGGGCCAGGGCGGTCGACGGCAGCAGCGTCGCCAGCATCACGAGCGCCGGAACGGCGACGCGCGCTCTGAGGAGACGGCGGAGGCCCGTCATCGCTTCACCCCCGACTTTTTGAGCGCCTTCTGGATCTCCTTCTGCAGCTCTTTCGGGATGTCGACCGGCTTGCTGTCGGTGCCGGTGGTCTGCAGGAAGACCGTGACCGGTCCATACGGCGTCGCATGGCCGGCATGGTCGACGCTGTCGAGCCGGTAGTAGGCGACCGCATGGGTCCGCCCGGGCAGATCGAAGCGCCAGTAGGTGGCGCCGTGCGTGGCGTCCCCCTTCGAGGCGATGAGAACGAGGTTGAGTTTCTGCCAGGGACCGCCGCGGGAGAACGATCGGTAGAGGTTGAAGCCGGCGTTGTCGCGCTCGTTGAGAGTCACCCAGCGCAGCACCACGACGCCGACGCGGGTGGTGAAGGCGTTGAAGGAGTCGAGCACCGCCGGATCGCAGAGGTCGCCGGTCCCGTCCCCGTCATGGTCGACCTGGTCCGGGTTCGCCAGGTCGGGGCAGTTGTCGACGGCGTCGGGCACTCCGTCGCAGTCACGGTCGGGCGCGGTGACGATCTGCACCGTCGCGCCGGCGGGGGCGATCGCGAGGTCGCTTCCGTCCGGGGCGATCAGGAGGGCGGATGAGAGCGACAGCGTCGCGCTCGCCGGGCCCGACGCCACCACGGAGAAGCGTACACGCGCGATCTCGACCGCTGCGCCTCCCGGGGCCGAGGAGTCGCAGTTCAGCTGCGCGAGGGACAGCGTCCCCGGCGCCGGATCCCGCCGCTGCGGCAGGCTTCCGGCGAAGAGACCGCTCGACGGCGCAGACACCCCGTCGACCCGCAGCAGCGCCGGGTTGTACAGGAGGTCGGCCCGGAAGCCGCCCAGCGACAGAGTGCCCGGCGCGGCAACGATGGCGACATCAAAACCGGTCCCGAGCGCCGCTGAGCAAGGCGCCGAGATCTTCAGGGGAATGTCTGAGGCGAAACAGAACCTATCGGAAGATATGACGATGAGCAGGGCAAGAGGGCCGAGAAGGAGTGCCGAGCGGATCGACTGGCGCAAAACAGAACACCCGCGCGCTTCGAGGTGCGCCTCGAGGCGAATGAGGACGATGATTTATCTGCTGAGCGCGAATGAAGCGGGCGGAAAAATGCCACGATCGCCCGGGTGAGTCAATATTTAAGATGTAAGGCTAAACGATTCGTGCCACGATGCGAAACAAGATGGGCCGGTCGCGCGGCTGACCGCGGCCGGCCCTATCGTCGGTTTGGAGCCCGTCCGGCGTTCCCCCTTATTTCTTGCGCGCCAGGGTGAACACCTCTTCCATCGCGTCCTTCCCGTTGTCCCGGAAGGTCCACTTCTCGGTCAGATGGTCATCGTCTGGAAAGGTCATCACGAGATGGTGCATGTGCGGCGTGTTGGCCCCCGCCATGTTGGTGGCGTCGACGAAGTTGAAGCTGATCGACCTTGGGTCGTTTGACTTCTCCGCGCGCATGCGCGGCTGGTTGTTGGCCGCGCAATAGTGCGTCATCATCAGGTGATCGCCGTCGGGGTGGTACATCGTCACCATGTTCTCCTCCCCCCCTCCGGCATCGATCGTCTCCATCAGCACCGTGCCGCCGGAGACCAACCGGTACGACAGGTTGACCGTCTTTCCGTTCTTGCCGCTCCCCTGCCACTCACCGACCAGCGATTTCAGCCTGTCCCATCCCGGCGCCACCTTCTGCTCCGCCGTGCTCGCCGGCGCCGTCGGCGCCGCCGATGACGTCGCCACCGAAGCCGCCAGGAGCAGGCCGATCACCGCTCCGGCCACCGCCAGCGCCGCTAAGCCCAGCGGGGCAAAAGGCGCCGTTCCCCTCGATCCGTTTCTCATGCCGCACCTCCTGTCGCGATCAGGTATCCACGGAAGTCCGGACGGTGTCAAGAGGGGCGGTCGAACGGTAGCGCCGGGAGCGTTCAACTCAGCCCGGGGCTCGCAAGCCGCTTCTCCAGGAGCGAGACCAGGCGCCCGTCCTTCGTTCGGAGCGTTCCAACTTCGCTGAAGCCGCGGCCGCCGTGGAAGCGGAGGGAGATCGGGTTGGCGGGCTCGAGGTTCACCTCGCAGGTGATCGCCGCGAGGCCCCGGCGCGCGGCGACCTCTTCAATCTCGCGATAGATGGCCGAGGCGACGCCGCACTGGCGGGCCTCCCGGGCCACGGCGACCTGGTCGACGTACAGGAACGAGCCCGGGCGTTTTCGAAACCAGAGATACTCCTCCCCCTCGTAGTCGGCCTTGGAATCGATGGCGATCAGGTACCCGACGACCCTGTCTCGAAGCCGCGCGACGCGAAACAAGGTCGCCCTCTCGAGAAAGGTTCGAATCTGGGCTGTGTCCAGCCCGACGACACCGGGCCTCCCCTCAAGGTTGATGGCGAGGATCGCCGTGGTGTCGGCTTCGGACGCCTCCTCGACGCGGAGGTCGGCGGCGCTCAAGAGGCGATTCCCCGCATCGCCCCCGGCGACGGCAGGGGCCGCCGGGGACGATTAGTGATAGGTATCGACATAGTGGACCAGGCGCATGAAGGTGTCGCGCGGCAGCAGGACCAGTGCCTCCGGGGCTTGCCGGGCGACGATCTCGTAGTAGATGAGCTCGTCGACGTAGCCGTCGTCGATGATCCTCTCGACCTGCTTCAATTTCTTGTTGGTGCCCAACGCTCCGAGGAGCGCTTCCTTCTCCTCCAGGAATGAGATGACGTTTTCCCTGCGCTCCTCGCCCGCGATCTTCTCGGCGTAGCCCGGCTCGTAGATCCAGATCGCCTTGGCGACGGCATAGCCCAGCCAGTCCTCCTGAGCGGTCACTTTGACCTGCTTGCCGTCCCGGCTCAGGGTGTAGCGCGGCGCATAGTCCCAGGCCTTCCACGGGCGGCGGATCGAGTCGCGCCGGGTGAGGAGGCCCTTCTTGAGGGTTTCGTGGTTCACGTTCAAAATATGGGCGATCGTCAGCTCCTGCATCGCCTCGGACTTGTCGTCCACCTTCCAGGCGGCGTCGGCCAGAAACCAGTGCGCGTCGTAGTCCGCGAAATTCCTGTCGATGGCCTGCCGAAAACAGTCGCGCGCCTTCCCATACTCGCCCTGGCGGTAATAGACATCGCCGACGAGCGTCAGGAGGTGGGAGTAGTCCGGGGCGATCTCCTGGACCTTCTTGTAGAGCTCCAGGGCGGTGTCGAACTTCTCGTTCTCGAACGCCTCTTCGGCCGTCTTCAGCACCTCGTTGGCCTCCTTCGAGATGGAGGCCTCGGTCAGTGTCAGATGTCCGTCGCTCTCGGTCAGGAGCTGATTGGCGGAGAGGACCCGCGGCTTGTCGATGGCTGGCGCCGGCAGATTGTCATCGATATCGAGAAGATAGGTGAGTGACGACTTTTCCATCACCTTCATCAGCTCGTCGAAGGAGTGGAGCTCCCCCCGCTTGACCTTCGATCGCGCCCGGACGGAGCCCGGGATTCCGATCAGCAGCAGAAGGGTACAGGCTGCCGTCGCCGCCAGACGCCCCCGTCGCCGGAGCCGCCGAGGGACCATCTGCCCTACCGACCGGCCGGCGCCCGCTCGCGCTCGGCCTTGTCGAACTGGTTGCGGATGCGCACGTTGTGACTCTCGATGGGGGACGGTCCGTGGACTGTAGCATCATGGCCGACGCGGCGGCAAGAGCGAGGTGACGTGCCGGCGCGCCGCGCAGAAAGAGGAAGGGCGGGGCAACCGGCCCCGCCCTTCGAGACTGCCGCAGTGATTCGCCGCCCGGGCCGCCTCAGCCCCCGGTTCCCTCGAGGAACGCCTTCAGCCGCTGGCTGCGCGAGGGGTGGCGCAGCTTGCGCAGCGCCTTGGACTCGATCTGGCGGATGCGCTCGCGGGTGACGGCGAAGGACTGGCCGACCTCCTCGAGGGTGTGCTCGCTACCGTCGCCGACGCCGAAGCGCATCTTGAGCACCATCTCCTCGCGCGGGGAGAGGGTCTTGAGCACCTTCTGCGTCTGCTCCTTGAGATTGAGCTGGATGACCGCGTCGACCGGCGACGTCACCGCGCGGTCCTCGATAAAATCCCCGAGGTGCGAGTCTTCCTCCTCGCCGATCGGAGTCTCGAGCGAGATCGGCTCCTTCGCGATCTTGAGGACCTTCCTGACCTTGTCGAGCGGCAGCTCCATCTTCTCGGCGATCTCTTCGGGGGTCGGCTCGCGGCCGTACTCCTGAACGAGGTAACGCGAGGTGCGGATCAACTTGTTGATCGTCTCGATCATGTGGACCGGGATGCGGATCGTGCGCGCCTGGTCGGCGATCGCACGGGTGATCGCCTGGCGGATCCACCACGTCGCGTAGGTCGAGAACTTGTAGCCGCGCTTGTACTCGAACTTGTCGACGGCCTTCATCAGGCCGATGTTCCCCTCCTGGATCAGGTCGAGGAACTGGAGCCCGCGGTTCGTGTATTTCTTGGCGATGCTGACGACGAGCCTCAAGTTTGCCTCGACCAGCTCGGTCTTGGCGGTCTTCATCTTGTACTCGCCCTTGTCCAGCTGCTCGACGGCCTTCTT
>DASTNM010000378.1:0-3658 GCA_035762745.1 Candidatus Polarisedimenticolia bacterium | reverse complement strand
CCTCCCCACCAGCGGGGCATACACCGCCGCGTCGAGGAACGGGTAGACCTTGCGCAGCGGGTCGAAGTTGTCGGCGACGTAGTTGAGGATCACCTGCGCCCCGCGTTCCTTCAGGGCGCGGTGCACCACGTCGGCGGTGATCACCTCGCGCAGGTTGCCGATGTGGATCTCCCCCGAGGGGGAGATGCCGGTCGAGATCTCGTGCGGGCCGGGCGAAGCCTTGAGGATCTCCTCCGCGACCTCGTCGGCCCAGTGCGTCTCGTGAACGTGCGGCATCTCTCAGCCGGCCCCCGCTCCGCCCGCCGCCGGCGGCACCGCGATGATGTGGAAGTGCACCTTGACCGCGTCGTCCAGGACGATCCAGAGGAAGCGCGGGATCGGGATGCCGTGGTCCGTGAGACCGACCACCGCCTCCCCCTCGGCGGCGAGGGAGCCGCCATCATACCGGATCGTGGCGGGAATCAGCATGCTCCGCTCGACACCGTGCAGCCCCAACGTCCCCTCCACGAGCGCCCGGCGGGTCTCCCCCGGCTCCAGGGGGGGCGCCGCACGATCCCCGTCCGCCGGCCCCAGCCGGACCGAGGTGGATCGGAACCGGATCTCGGGGAAGGTCTCGCTCTCGAGGTGCGTATGACGCATCTTGCGATCGCGGATCCGGTTGCCGGTCTCGAGCGACTCCGCCTGGACGCGCAGCTCGACCGACGCCCCCTCCCCGGGGTGCGCCGGGTCGAGAGTCACCTCCCCGGCCAGCTGGTGGACCCGTCCTTCGATCGACTCCCCCGGACGCGTGATCACGAAGGTCAGGGTGCTGCGCGCCTTGTCGATGACGAGGTTGATCGGGCCGGGGGGGGCGACTCCAGCCGTCGGCGCTGCCGCCGGAGCGGCGGGCGGCGCCGGGGAGGCGGTCGCGAGGTCGGTGGGCGGCGGAGGCGACGCCGCTGCGAGACCGGACGACGGCGCCGATGACACCGACGCGAGCCCCAGCGCGAGCGCCGCCACGCCCAGGGCGCGCGCTCGTCGGCCCGCGACCGGCGTCGCACCCGCGCCATTCCATCTCATGGCTTCGATCCCCCCGGCAGGAAGCGTCCCTTCCCGGCCATGAGGAGGGCGTACTCGGGGTGCGCCAGAAGCGCCTCCTCCTCGGTCCGCACGCGCCAGGCCAGGATCAGGGCGAACAGGATCCCGCCGACGGTCGCCGACACCCAGGCCCCTCCCGCGAGCGGCAACGCCAGGACCTCGGCCATTACCGCCACGTAGTTCGGGTGGCGCAGGTGCCGGTAGGGGCCGCTCGTCACGATCCGCGGCCTGGGGGGCAATACCACCTTCATCGTCCAGGCTTCACCGAGGTGACGCGCGACGGAGAGCTTGAGCCCCTTCGCGGCGGCGTACAGAAGGACCATCGCGACGACGAGAATCGCCGGTGGCCGGCGCGCCAGCAGGAGATGCTCCACCGGTGCCGTGATGAAGAGGCCGGAGTAGACCGGCACCATCAGCCGGAAGACCCAGGGCGCGACCTCGCGTCCCCCCGCCGCCAGCAGACGCGTCTCGTTGCGCGCCGTGTGGAGGCGCTCGGCGAGAGCGATGGCGGCGGCCGCGGCGACGAAGGCGAGGTAGAGGATCGAGTCTCTCGGCATGTCGCGCGCTCCCCCGTCAGGCGCGCAGCAGCCGCGCCACGAAGCCGGGACGCAAGAGATCGCCGGCCGGCGCCGTGTCGCCGGTGACCCGGGCCAGGAGGTCGGCGAGCCCCTGCTCCCGGCGCAGCTTGCCGGCGAACCAGTCGGTCAGCCGCGGGCGCAGGAGGAGGGCCTGCAGGCTCCGGTCGAGACGCAGTCGGGCGCCGAAGGCGGCCCGCCGGCCGGCCTCGTAGGAGGAGAGAGCGCGCGCATCCAGACGCCCCCGCCGCAGGGCCGCCAGGAGGACCTCGGCCGCCATCTCCCCGCCCCGGAGCGCCATGCCGATCCCCTCGCCGGTGAACGGGTCGTAGAAGCCGGCGGCGTCCCCCACCAGGATCGCCCCGTCGGCGACGGCACGCGCCGAGCGGCAGGCGATCGGCCCGGTGGCCCAGAGCCCTTCCGCCAGCGTCGCTCCCGCCATCCTGAGACGGAGCAGCGGGTGCGACTCGAGACGCTCCCGGAAGAAGGCCGGAAGCGCGGCGCGCCCCGGGAGCGCTCCGGGCTGGCGGCTCGGATCGACCACCAGGGCGACGTTCGCCAGGCCGTCCGGCAGCGGGTTGATGCCGCAATAGCCGTACGGCGTGACGATCATCTCGCCGTGATCGCCGGGAGCCTGGACGCCGCGGAAGTGACCCATCACCGCGAAGCGCCGGTGACGCGGCTCGCGCCGCCGCAGGCCGAGCCGCCGCGCCACGAGCGAATTCCGGCCGTCGGCGCCGACGATCGCCCGGGCGCGCACCGATCGCCGGTCCTCGCCGGGCGCATCCGTCCGGACGAGCGTCAGATCGAACAGACCGTCGCCCGCGCGCGCCAGGTCGACCACGCGCCAGCCCTGCAGCACCTGCGCCCCGGCGCGGCCGGCGTTCTCGATCAGGACCAGGTCGAGATCGTAGCGGCGGAGCGAGAAGCCGCGCGCCGATCCCTCCCCGTATCGCCCGAGCACCTCCGTGCCGTCGGGGGCGATCACCGCCATGCCGACGTGCCGGCGCGGACCGAGGCGCTCCACCTCCTCGAGCACGCCGAGCGCCGCGAAGGAGCGCAGAGCGGCCGGCGGGACGTACTCGCCGCAGATCTTGTGGCGCGGGAAGCGCGCGGCGTCGACCAGCAGGACGGCGCGGCCGGCACGCGCCAGGTGCGTCGCCACGGTCGAGCCGGCCGGGCCGCCGCCGACCACCAGGACGTCGAACACCCGGCTCACGACTCGACCGCGCGCAGCACGAGGGCCGAGTTCTTCGATCCGAAGCCGATGCAGTTGCAGAGCGCCAGGCGGGGAGCGGACGGGCGGGCCCGGTTCGGGACATAGTCGAGATCGCACTCGGGGTCGGGGGTCTCGTAGTTGATCGTGGGCGGCAGGAAGCGGTCCTTGAAGCCGAGGACGGTCGCCAGCAGGCCGGCGGCCCCGCAGGCCCCCTGCGGATGGCCGATCATCGACTTGGTGGAGGAGCCGGGGACGCGGCCGGCGCGCCCTCCCAGGAGCGCCTTGACCGCCAGCGTTTCGACACGATCGTTCTGCGCCGTCGCGGTGCCGTGCAGGTTGATGTAGTCGACCTCCTCCGGCGCCGCCCCCGCGGAGCGCAGGGCCAGCGCCATCGCCCGCGTCGACTCCTCTCCCTGCCGGCTCATGTGGACGCGGTGATGCGCGTCGCAGGTCGAGGCGTACCCCGCCACCTCCGCATAGATGTGCGCCCCGCGTTCCCGCGCGCGGTCGAGGTCTTCCAGCAGCAGCATGAAGGCGCCCTCCCCCAGCACGAAGCCGCTGCGGTCGCGGCTGAACGGACGCGAGGCCTTCTCCGGCTGATCGTTCCATCCGACCGCCGCGGCGCGCATGCGGCAGAACCCCTCCATCATGCCGCGCGTGATGCACGCCTCGGCGCCGCCGGTCAGGACCAGCGGCCGTTCCCCGCGACGGATGGAGTGCAGGGCGTAGCCGATCGCGTCGGTGCTGCTCGTGCATCCGTTGCTGAAGACGTGCGACGGCCCGGTCA
>DASTNM010000377.1:0-3583 GCA_035762745.1 Candidatus Polarisedimenticolia bacterium | reverse complement strand
CAGGTCGATCCGGCCGTCGCCGTTCAGATCTCCGGCGGCGACCGAGAACTGACCGGACCCGATCCACAAGCGGAGCTCGGCGTCGAACGTCCCGTCCCCCCGTCCGAGCAGGATCGATGCGCCGGCCGTTTCCTGGTTGGCGACGGCCAGATCCGAGATCCCATCCCCGTTGAAATCGCCGACCGCGACATCCTGAGGGGATTGCCCTACCTCGAAGACCGGTACCGGGAAGAGCGGGGCGGCGACGATCGGGCACCACACGACGGGGGCGAAAACGGCCAGCATGAGCAACGTTCGGTTCACCGTCTTGCCGCGGCGAGCATTCTCTGACATCGCCCTCTCCCTACTGGGGGGAGATCTTCGGACCCCAGCTGTCCGACGGATTGTTCCTCGGCGCGGTCGACCCGGAGGTGGTGGTGCTCGCCTCCACAGGGCAGCCGCCGTCGCACGACGCCGGCTGACGCGGCAGCGCCGCCGACTCCGTTCCGTAACCGCTGGCCCCCGCCACTTCCTTCGACTGCACCAGGTAGAAGTACCCCTCCCCGATCGCCGGCGCCGGGGTTGCCGCCCCCTCTGTGTATCCGGTCCCGCTCTGCCCACGCGTCAGCACCCGCACCGCCCCGAGCGAGATCTGCCCGTCACGCACCGCCAGGCTCCCCAGGCTCCCCGCGATCAGGTCGTAGCCCTGCGCTCCCGCAATTGCGTTCCAGTAGAGATGCACCGTCCCCGGCACTCCGCCCGGCTCCACCCCCAGCAGCAGCGGCTCGGAGCCCGAACCGAGATCGTGCGGCACCCTGACTGTCGCCAGCGCCGAGCCCACGTTCCCCGACGCGTCCCGCGCCGCATACGTCAGCGTGTACGTTCTTCCACTCCCTTCTCCCGACCTCTCCGCCCGCAGCATCACCGTCGTGTCCGCGCTGCCGGCCACGGCCTCGGCGATGTCCCCCGTTGTCTGCCCGTCTCCGTTCCCCTCCATGTCGTCCGGCTCGCTGCTGATGACCGACACGAGCGACACGCTTGCCGCCGGGTCGCAGGTCTCGGTAACCTGCCACCCCACCTGCACCGGCACCAGACGGTGATTCGGCGGCCAGAGCACCGCCGGGGTCGCGGAGAGGACCAGGATCGGCGCCGTGGTGTCCCGGACCTTCACCGAAGCGGAACAGGTCGCCACGTTCCCCGCCGCATCGGTCGCCGTGAAGGTCACCGGTGTGCCGCCGAGCGGATAAGCGCCCGACGCGTCGGCTCCGCCCGTCGTCCGGCTGTTCGTCACCCTCACTGTCGAGTTGCAGGCATCGCTCACCGTCGCCCGCAGGCTCACCTGCGTCCCACCCGGACCGGCGCACTCCGCCGCCGGCGGCGCGCAGGTCATCAGCGGAGGCTGTGTGTCGACCACGCTGACGACCGTCTCCGTCACCCCCGTCATCCCATCCCTGTCTGTCACCCGCAGAGCGACACGGCTCGCCCCCAGGGGCAGTGCGACGCCCAGGACCGCCCCGCTCCCCAGAGGCTGCTCCGTCGACAGGCCCAGGTCCCGGAACCACTCGTACGAGACGATCCCTCCGCCCACGTCGGGGTCCACCGACCCCGAGCCGTCCAGGGTCGCGCCGCCCCCCCCCGCACGATCGCACTCGACGGACGACTGCGTCGCGATCACCGCCCGCGGCGGCTCGCCCGCGACGAACACCAGCGACGACTCCCCCCGGTACGTGAAGGTCCCCTCCGCGCTCACCGGCACCGTGTTCCCGTCCGTCACCGTGATCACCAGCCGGTACTCCGTCCCCACCTGCAGCGAGGAGATGTCCACCGAGGTCGGAAGACCCCCGTTGAAGGGGATCGTGAGCCCGCCAGCGCGCGCGATCACCACTCTGAGGGAGTCCGAATTGACCTCCGTGATGGTGATATCCACCCCCCGCCCCTCAGTCCCGATCCTGCGCACGCAGATCGAGGACGATGGGGATGCCAGGGAAGGAAGGAAGAACTGAGCGGCGAACTCGGCAACGGGGTGATCACAGGTTCCCGGTGCGATCTCGAAATCCTGCTGGCCGTCAGCGCAACCAAAGTAACTGTCGAGATCGAAGAGAATCGGAAACCCGACCGACCCGAAGGCGTAGGCGATACCCTCCCCCGGCACCCCATCAGGAAGCAACCCCAGACCACAATCGCCACTGGAGAAGGCATCCTGCATCACGATCCCCCCCGTCAGCGTCGGCGCCAGTTTGAGGCTCCCGCTCAGAGGATCGCCTTGTGGATCGCTCACCCGGACGCTGACATCGACATCTCGTCCGCCATCCTGACGGAACCCGAGCAGCGTGATGGACGGCTGGCAGGCGTTACCCGAACCGTCCCGGTTCGAGTCTGCCTGGTCCGGGTTCGAAGCCGCGGGACAATTGTCGCAGACCTCCCCGACACCGTCGCCGTCCCTGTCGGTCTGGTCCGGGTTGCTGAAGCGCGGACAGTTATCGCAGGCATTGCCCCGCCCGTCTCCGTCCGCGTCAGACTGCGCCGCATTCGTCGCGTTCGGGCAGTTGTCACAGGCATCGCCCAGTCCGTCACCATCGGCATCGCGCTGGTCGGGATTCGGCAGGCCCGGGCAATTGTCGGCCGGGGCGCAGGCGCCGTCGGCGTCGGCATCGTTGAAGGGATCGAGGGGACACCGATCGCAGGCATCTCCGAGACCATCCCCGTCGCTGTCTTCCTGGAGCGGATTGGAGACGGCCGGACAGTTGTCCGCCGGACAGGTATTCCCGGGGAAGCCGGTGACGCCGAAACCGTCCCGATCGAGGTCCATGCAATCGTCGCACAGGTCACCGATCCCGTCGCCGTCGGCGTCCGCCTGATCGGGGTTTGCTATCAGCGGACAGTTGTCGACGGGACAGGTGTTGGCCGGGTAACCCGGATTGCCTTCGCCATCCCCATCCGTGTCGGTGCAGGGGTCCTCGTAGTCGTAGAGGCCGTCTTTATCGTGGTCCGGGAACGGGTTGATCGACATCGAGGTCTCATGCTGGTGCAGGAACTCGGCCTGCGTGACAGCTGGCCTGCTTGAGCCATCGCTCACACTGATCACCAGTCTGGTCTTCATGTCCGGCCTGAGCGCCGAAATGTCGACAACAGCCGGAAGCCCCGACTCGGACTGGACTTCGAGAACGGGTGGCTCGTCCGATCCGAATGAGAACCCCAGGAGATCGGGCGTCATCCCGTGCACCGTCAGCTCGATCTGTCCCTCGAAGGAAGGGAATCTGGCGACGCAGATTTCGAAAGGGCCGGTGTCTGGAAGACGAAGGGCGCCCGTGAAATCTGACGTCGGCTCAGAACACGACCCGAGGGCGAACCAGTAATCCTCCTGTCCGTCGGCGCACTGGAGCCCTCCATCCAGATCGAACAGGAAAGACCCCTCCCCGACAGTCGAGTAGTATCCGATACCCTCACCGTCGATTCCCTGGAGGGGGTACCCGGAGGAGCACCCTCCCCCTCTTGCGACGTTCTGAAGGACTATCCCGCTGATCGGCTGGAAGAAGTGCAAGTCGGCCGTGAGGGAATCGCCCTGCGGATCTACGGCCCGGGCGACGACTTCAAGAATGTCCCC